>NZ_JADNDC010000034.1:0-51672 GCF_015551645.1 Ruminococcus sp. D54t1_190329_F1 | reverse complement strand
CAGTCAGTAGTCTTATTGTACTCTGAGGTATTTTCAATTTTCAACATCTACGTTTTTTATTATACAGGAAGCTCCATAAATAAATTTCAACCCTATTGAACCACAGGTTCTTAGAAACTCCTGAATACTTCCGTTTTCTGTCTTTTCGTATATTTTACCATAGTAATTTAAAGCAGCATACCTATCAAATGTATCCGTTTTTATCAAATAGTACAATCTGCCATTATTACACACTACAGACATCATTATTATTGCATCTGATGTTAAAAAGGATTCCAAATCTTTTTCTGAAAAGCATGAATTCTTAGGATGGTTATGAAAAAATAACAAACTATTTTTCGGCGCGTTACACCTTTATGGGGTCTGACCCCAATGCTTGATCTTTCGCTACCAGATAGCACATTATTCAACACCGCCTTAAATTCATGCCACAGATGTGCTTTAAACGACAACGCATTCGGAATTTCCACCGATAAGCCATTCATTTTCAGCAACTGCTCATTCATAAACATCCCCCCTAATATTCAACATGCCGGATGACTTCCCATCATCCGGCATATTGAATATTTTTTCTTATATCATAATCCAGTTTCTGCTCATTTTCCAAAGTTATTTTCATCTTTCAAAAATTCATGCAACCTTATTATAAACCAGGTTAGCCATTTGCTTCCTGCATTTTACACATATTAATCTTTCTGAATGAATTAGCCGGAAGATTTACAAGCTCGTTATGGAAACAAAATTTAACATCTTTTACAGACATGTCGACAAACATCTGTCTCTCATCAGGAATTTTTCGTAAAGTGGTATTAATTACATGAAGAACCTTCTCAGCTTCTTCTCGTTCTTTATCACTTGTATATTTTTTTTGAATAATCCTTACCTGTTTTAAATAGAGACGATTCATATTAACCAACACTACAGCGTCGTCTTTTTCATTTTTAATATCTTTTCCAGATAATCTTATTCTCCCTCCGTCATTTAGCTGCACTGCTACATTTTCATCAGCCATCTACTAATCGAGCCTCCTTGATTCAGCATATTTTTCAAAATCAACTGGAAAATAATATAAGAAATCATCAATCATATCGCTTATGATTTCATCGATATGCAGATAATCTAGTACATACAATAATCTGCGGTCTCTTTCATCATAAATCGTAATTCCAAATGTGAGATAAGGTTGATCAACAGTCACTTCATCTGTTACAGAATTATACTCTTTATATACATTTTTATCAATATCTTTACGAGTATTTTTTCCTTTATTTTTTCCAAGCTTTGGAATAGCAGTCCAAAAGTCGCACCACTTCTTTTTGCTTTCATCCTTATTCTTGTTATTCTTAAAGCTGTTCTGGCAATATTTTTCATTTATAGAAGCAATTAAACAATGACCGGCCTCATAGCTTCCCTTCAAAAGTTCTGACCAGGAAAGATCTCTCATCTCTTTAATTTTCATTCCCTCACCAGCAATTACCAATGGCTTATATAGATTTTTGTCTCCCAGTTCCGCAGTCCAGTATCTGAAATGCACTCTGATTTCTCTTTTTTCATTTTTGGTTCCCAACAACTGGGCCAGCACATCACATAACTGCTGCAGATAAATTTCAAAGGACTCATATACACGCTCTTTATTTAATTTAATTTTCCCTGAAACTGTATCATGGTCACCTCCAAAGAAGTACTCGTATAATTCTCGGACATTCTCACTCTCATCTGTCCCATTATCTCCTCTTATCTGTTCTATATAATCATATCGAAGGCTTTGCAGTTTCCAACTCATTGCACTTTGACATCTCATAATCAGCTGCATCATACCGCTTATTTCTTTTATCATCTGCGGCGTAATATAACATACCTTAGGAGATCGTCCCTTTACCGCCCCTAACTCAAAATAAGGCTGGGTTTCCGTAATATTGATCGGCATTACAATCTTTCGGTTTTTCACCTGGTTTTCCTGGGTATAGATTCGAAAATCGGGTTTGAAACAATTTGCCTCATTGCTGCTTCTTACATACACATCAATAGAATTCAGATCCAAATTAAATGTATAGCAGGAATAAACATGCGGCGCACTATGCAGATCACTGCCTTCTGGCCACCCAATTCCAGATACCAGAGTTGTCATAGAATGTCTGTTATTTTGCCAATTGATCACATCGCGGTTATGGACATGTCCACTTATATAAATGTTCGCTCTAAGACGATTTACTGACAGCAATTCCCCCTGTGCAATACTTTGTTCCTTACCAGTCAGCCAATCTAATGGATGATGCGCGAGGGCGATCACCAGATCTGCATTTTTATCTTCAACTGCCTTGTTATATTGCTGGTAAATATCTTCTGCTTGAAATCTGCCAAATTTTAAGGCCCTGATATCCTGTTCTCCACCGTTTGAACTCCATGACGTATCTAATGATAAAAAACAAATCTTTTTCCCATTAATTTCCGTGCATCTTACTCCGTAGGTGTTATCAGCCCTGTGAGAAACTCCTAATATTCCATATATATTATTGATAAGACTTATATATTCTCCATATCCAACCATAATATACTGCCAATAAGACTTCTTAAATTCCTCACTTCTGGCTTCATCATAATATTCTATTGTACACTCATCAAAAGGTTTATGCACCCTGTCATGGTTTCCGGGTACAATATATACGTCTTTCAGCTTTTCCGCCAACACATCCTTTAACTGTTCGAAAAAGGCAAGAACGTTCTCTTTACATTTCTCATAATTGGCTTTATCTATTATATCTCCTGTAATGACCAGAATTACATTGTCCACAGGTTTCAATTCCTCTTTTATGTCTGACAGAAGATTTTTCAGTAACGGAGTCAAGCCTTTTCCAGTACCATTAATATGTAAATCAGACAGATGTAAAATAGTAAAATCATTCACAGTTTTTTACCTTCAATCCACATTTCCTGCAACATTCTTTTCAACCAGTTATATTTCGTAGAGTTCACTTTATACTTATAGACGGGAACATCTTCCCCATATGTATTCTCCAAATAGGGACTGAAATAAGCCACCTTATCCGTAAGTATTATCCTTCCAATATGAATGCAATCATATACTCTAATACTAATCGAGCCCCTGCAGGCTTGCAAAAATTCTATATTAGAATCAATCGCTCCTGTAAATGCCCTCTCTGTATATCCATCTCCAGAAGCAGAAACTTCTGACGTACGTCTCTTTATCCATTTATCATTTCTGGTATCTGGTAAAAGGATCTTTATGGGTATCGTCTTCTTGTTTAAATACTCTCTATATGGCGGATCCATCAGAAAACTGCCGCGGCTTGTACAGATTGCCAAACGTTTCGCCTTTTTCATTTCATGCTTGAAATCCTTTATAAATTCCTCATCATTGTAAGAGTTAAAAACAAACAAAGAACCAGAATCCATTAAAGATACTATCATTTTCTTTAAAAACTTGATAATCTTGGGAGAAAAAAATACTACCAGTAGACCCCAGATTGCAGAGGCAATAAGTGAGGAAATTATGCTATCGCTCATAACAATACTCTTTCACCTCTTGTAACAGTTGAACCGCCTTATTAAAATGCTCAATTGTAGTCGATCCAACTTCTGATTTATTCTCCATTGAGGAAGACAGCATGCCGCAGCCTGATTTTTGCATGTCACCAAAAGAGGTAAAAATTTTTCCCTCAAAACCTTTATCCAGAACAACCTGGAATAACGCATCTGCCATTTCATTGCTTAATTCGTGTTTTTGCCTTCCTGCATCTGTGTTGTTTACAAAACACAGATCAATGCGAAACACATCATTATCCAAAACTGACAGGATTTCTTCCAGTCTTTTAGGTGTCAGCGTATAAGACTTTCCATCTTTTGTCTGATATTTATCAAACATCAATATACCAACCCCGATTTTTTCATTTGTAACCTGATATAGCTTCTTGCAACAGGCAATTACTTCCTGATAATCATAAATATTATTGATCGGCATCAATTCATTTCTCTTTTCATCAATTTCATGCAGCGATAAATGAATTGTGATTTTATTTTTGAAAACGGAATTCTTCAAATCCTCTGTCAGCGCCTGAATAAATTCAGTCACCCCACAAGTAGAGATCACATACCTGGATACCTTCTGCTCTAACTTATCCATTACATAATCCGTATACATGATTGCCCGCTTAATGGCTGGATAACAGTATCCTGGTTCCCCCTGGCCCATAAAGGCAAACTCTCTTGCATTATTCCGGACCTGCTTATAGCTTGGACAATTGCTGTCATATTCCGCCATAAAAATACACTGAAGCGCAATATCCTCAGCCCGCAAATGACCGCCAAATTTTAGAGTGCCGGTCTCACAAAAGCGGCATTGCTGCTCTGTGGCAGACAAAACACATCCAAAGCTTGTAGAAATCGTATACGCAGAAATATCTGCATCTTCCTTAATTTTCAGATTTCGTAAACGTCTATTAAAAGCGATGCTCTCAACATACTTGTCGTCTTTTTTCCAGTAATACTTAATCCCATCACAGCCTAAAGAGCCTAATAAAGTGTATCCCACAATTGTAAATGGATTTTCAACCAGTTTAATATGCTTTTTCTCTTTACTATTGTCATTGATTTTTGGAAAATCATACAAAGATCTATAGTCCCTGTCATAAGGTGGATCTGCAAACCAGTTTTTTTGATCGATATCCCATTTATAACTTGTTAGCTTCACAGTACCATCCGTCTCTAATTCCCCAATATCAAAGCTGGCTCTTACCGCTTCGGTTTTACTTTTCTGGAGCAGACATCCAATATTCACATATCGCCCATTCTGACTAAAGGAATCAGCCTCCTGAGAATGTGAATGTCCACATAAATAAAGCCTAACCCCTTCCTGCTCAAATAAATTTGTAATCTCTCTCTTTTCTTCCGTACTTAATAACTCTAATGCATGATGTCCAATTGCAATAACTGGTTTGTTTTTCTTTTTTAGGTAATCCAATTTCTCAGCCACATAAGAGCTTCCCAAAAGCAATGTATGCTGCTCTTCTTCACTGCTAAGCCCCGCCGTCACTGCAGTATTTAAAAGTAAAAAATTACACTCGTCAAATTCTGCAATTCCATGGGGATTACTGCCATCCCACTGCGATACATCTCTCAGCTTCTCATGCATATTATTGTAAAAATTAAAACCGCCAAGAAGCTGTCCCAACAGTTCCGGATCAAATGTTCCCATATTAGGCTGATACTTGTCTTTCGCGCTTCTTATGACAGCAGTTCTCACTGATCCACGATCCAAATCATGGTTTCCAGGTACTGTAATAACCTTAGGAGTATCCGTCCATCTCAGTTTCTCACACAATAAATTAATGTAATCAACTACCTTCTGAGGATTATTTTCTTTTTCCGGCGCATATCTGAAATCGCCAGTAATAATCATTGCATCAAAATTTCCATCTAACCCTGCTAAAAATTCAGGTAATTTTTCCCTCAATTTTTGAGTATTAAAACTTACATTCTTTGTTTGAAAATGAATATCTGATAAATGGATCCACCTAAATTTCTTCATCTGTACCCCTGCCTTAAACATTTTTTGCTATCAATTCATCTGCTAATGCATTTAATTCCAGCCATTTCTTTGATGCCAGTTTTTCCGGTTCTTTACTTCCAAGCATTCCACACGCTGTCATTTTCTTTCTTCCATATGATGAAAAATGTTTCGCCTCAAATCCATATTCTCTTACAGTTTCCAATAATTTTCCCACCAGTTCCTGGGGATATTCGTCAGCCTCCCCAATCTCATCTGATGAATTATATTCGCAAAAACTAAGGCGGCACTTTCCGGGATTAAGCTTCTTTAGTATCTCCATAACCATTTCCACAGAATTTGTATAGGAAAATGTTTTCCCCTTTGGTCTGAAATTATTAAATAACATAATTCCCACACAAGGCTTCTCTCCTGATACTTCGGCAACCTGATTCACTTTCTTCACAGTTTCCTCAATTGGATATAATTTGTTAATCGGCATGATCAAATCCCTATCCCCCGCCACATGTAAAGATAAATGCAGCGTCACTCTTTCTGTGAAATAGTGCTGGACATCACTCATATAGTTGTCCACAGCTTCAGGAATTCCGCACGTTGCAAATATATGACGGTATACTTGCTGGTTCAATTCCCTCATTACAGTATTGGTAAGCTCAATCGCCATGCGGACCTGACTGTAAGAATAGCCAGGTTCTCCCTGGCCCATATATGCAAATTCTCTTTTCTTATTATGTAATTCAGGATGATCTTCACAATATATATCTGATAAGACCATAAAAATATTTTGCTTAGCAATTTCCTTATAGGTCAATAATCCACCGAAAGGCAATACATTTCCAGTTCTGCAAAATGCACACTGATTCCCTTGTGTCCGCAAAATACATCCTGAACTTACTGAAGTCGTATAACCGCATATATCTTCCAATTTTCCCTTGGAGCGGTTTATGAACGCAGCGCTTTCTATGCACTTCTTAAAACGTGCGTCCTTCCACGCGTAACGGAGACCTCCATCCTCCAAAATATCATATCCCACTATATCCACTGCACCAATTCCTCCATAAATATATTCTAATAGTTTTCTTCTACATAATTGGTTCTTGGAAATTTTAATTGTCTTATTTATAATTTTTCTTTTTTATAAAACTGATGGGATTTCATATATTATTTTATAACTTATCTATTTATATCATCAGTATATCACTTCAACTTATCTGACGCAATAATGCAATATAAACAAATTCAGTTCTACTTTTCATTTTACAGATCAGCAAATAAATCTGTTTTATATATTTCCTTTTCAAACATGTTCTTAAAGCTGTCCTTCACAGCCTCAACATCTTCCTTATAAGTCATCCCATACCAACTATCATTGGTTCTCAGAACTTTCACACTGATCTTCCCCTGCTCCAGCAGTTCCCCAATAAAAGACGGAATCAGAAACTCTGCCTTCATAGGATTCCCTGGCACTTCCTTCTCAAAGAATTCCTCAAATCCCTTTTCCAGAGTCTCCACAAAATCTGGTGTCAATCCCCACATATTCATGGAAACCAAAGACTCTGTATCTACCTTTACTCCGTCTGCTTCCGCACCATCCGCAGTTTTCATAATATTATGAGTTTCCACAACCTCAGTAAAATTGTTTTCCTCATCCATTTTGCAGATTCCGCAGGTCACACCACCATTATCAGAAAGGGGGTTCTTCAGAACAAAACCAGCCATACAAGAAGTTCCGCCATTCACCAGATATTCGTGAACCTTTTTGAAACCTTCTTTGCCATAATAGTCATCTGCATTAATGACAACAAATGGTGTATCCTTTATGGGGTCTGACCCCAATGCTTTTTTTCGGATCAGGGCTGTCAGTTCACAAGCAATGAGTACATGAACTTTCTCAAAGAGAACCAGATCCGTCAAAGCATGGATGGTAAAAGCCGCTGGGCTGATAATATCATGATTGAACGATGGTTCCGGAGTTTCAAGTACGAGGAAGCCTATCTGACCCAATACAACAATATCCGAGAAGCAAGGAAGGCTATTGGAAAATATGTGCATACATACAACTTTGAACGTTGTCATTCCGCACTCAATAATCAGACACCAGCATCCTGCTATTATCCAATCCTGTTACTGGATGATTGCGCAGCCTAGGGGGGAATTTTCTCCCCTACCCAGTTACATATATCAGTTCATTATAAAAAGCTTATTTTTTTGTCTTGACAACTGAACCACTATAATAGCATTGGAGTCTGACCTTAAAATGATACTATAAATACGTCTTTAAAATATCTAATCTTTTTTTCCATATAATGCAGAACAATATAGCGCTTATACACACACAGCATATTCCTCTACTAATAAAACCTATAACATTATTCAACGGAATCATATATGTAGCTCTAAAAGTAATTATTGCAACAATTAATATAATCAATGAATCTTTAAATTGGTTCACATAAAATTCCCGTTCTTTCTCTTGAAAATAGTCATCAAATAACACTTTTGTTTCCCATGGATATTCTATAAATGTAAAAGCTATAACTGTAGAAATTACAACTCCATTAATTCCTATTTTTTGTATTAAAATAATATTCAAACAAGCATTCACAATCCCACTAATCAACGGTTTAAATTTATCTGCCTCCCACATGCCTGTTGCATCTTTAAAAGTTACAACAATTCTTCTTGACATATTAATATAAAAATATACTACTAGTAAAATCACTGTATTAAATTCAAATAAATTTCCATCACCGGTCCACAATTTCATAAATGGCTGATATAAACATATCAAACATGTAGATAAAAAACCTATTATTAAATTATTTACATATGTTAATTTTTTGAATTTCTCATAATTCTGATGTGTCGACTCCAATGCAATGCTATTTCCTAGTCCCGCTAATATAGATGTGTAAAATATATTCATTATATTTACAAGACTTAATATTATATAATAATAATTATTATATATTGCGACTAAATTAAGTCCTAAAAAAGCGGAAATTATTATATTATCTAAAGAATTACTAATAGTACCACCTATTTTATGTAGGAAAAGAGCTTTAACCTTTCTCTTTATTTCATCAAGATAACTTTCATTCAGTTTTTCTATAGCATTTATATTACATACCGGGAACATTTTTGAAGCAATCCAATATTTTAGTATATTTCCAATTATCGTTGTTATAGGAAGCATCAATAAATACAAATAGAAATCTTTTGCTATATATAAAATAATAAGTTGACTACCATTTAATAATATCGTAACAACAATTGAAATTTTACTTAAAATATCCTCTCTTTGATAAGCACTGATTACAGATGTCTTATACGCAAAAAACAAATAACTACAAATAACATTAAATAGCTGAATAAAAAATACAATCTGTACATTTATCCCCTCTGGTGTTTCACCTGTTACCAAACGGTCCAAGAACAGTGAAAATACTATTCCCATCACGAACACACAAAATCCAATTATCCTATATATTTTTTTATATAATTGAAGTAATGCTGCAACTGTTTTTTCATCATTTTCTGCTATCGGCTTGTACATAGAATAGACTATTGCAGATCCAACTCCCAACTCTGCCAAATTTAAAATTCCTAATATCGATGAAAACAAACTGTTTAGTCCCAAATAAGAGTTTCCTAATATATATAATACTGCAGTTCTATTTATAAAGGGAAATAATATATTTACTCCCCTAAATATAATTCCAAATACCATATTTCTTTTTGTATTTTCTATTCTATTTAGCCTCATGAAATGCATCTCCTATTTTTGAAATATCATATCCTATTATCATTAAAATAAATAATGCTACTGGTTGCTGATATGAATTTATTATTAATGAGATCATTAGCGTCAATAATAATGCAGCCACAATTCTATTCCACTTATTTATTCCATTTTCAAACATTTTTTTCCATGCAATAAAATAAATTACTAAAAATATAAGTAGCCCTATTCCTCCCATTGTATATGTAATTTGTAACAAGAAATTATGACAATGTGCAAAATGAAAATACGAACCGTCCGTAAGCATAAACTTCTTTTGTAAGATTTCCGATGTTTCATAGCCATATCCCATTATCGGTTTTTGCATTACCCAATATAATACTCTATTCCATATTTTTTCTCTTCCAGTTAAGTCTATTGACTTGTGTAAAATATTCACAATAAAGAAGGAAAATATTTTTTGTATTTTAAATATAACTATACCTACATTAAGTACTAATACCGCTATATTAGAGCTTATTAATAATTTTTTTGATTTTCCTATAATATTATAGAAAAGAATAAAAATTATCATACATAATATTCCAGAAATAGATTTCAGTATTAATAAAGAAGTTCCACTAACAAAAGTACATACCAATAAAATTTCTTTCTTATTTTTACAACATTGCTGATACATAAATGTAAATATTATATAGAGAATCAACCAATATAACAATGTATCATCGTGGCCTAGGAAATATGTATCCAAAGCTGTAATTCCACCCGGATATAAAATAACTGATATAGAATTTATAACTAACAAGACTGAATATACATCAAAAGCAATTTGGTAAAACTTTCTTTTGGAATCCGAAAATGCAAATGTACAAAACATCAGAGAAAAACCTATAACTGTTATTCCATCAATGAATGCTCTAAATACTTGACCACCATTAATAGCAGTATTAAGGACATAACTCAAATAAAAGAAAACTATATATTTTATATATTTGCAATATTTTCTCGTTTTTCTTTTTGCCATTAACGTTGTTATACAATAAACTACAGATACAATCTTTCCAATGTTAAAAATTATATCTAATGTTCCTGTTATTACCACCGGTTCCAAATAAGGAAATAGACACAAAAAGATAATTATTCTTTCCTTTCCCATATTTCTTTTATTTATTATCATTTTTTTTACCTAAAGTCAGCACTTTTTTCCCTTTTTTAACTAACTGTTCAAATTTAAAAAGTTTTATATATTTATCATCTATTTTCTTTCCCCAAAACACTCGATTTCTCCGAAATGCTTTTTCTTTTTCTTGTATAAATATATTTTCAATAAATTTATCGAAATTATCTTTCATTTTTATGGAAAACATTTTGTCATTGTATATCGGTTGTTCTAACATTGATAAATATTCTGTTTTATCACTATCTAATTTCTTTACTTTCTCTAATAAATGATCCAAAGAATCAAATTCGTGACAATTAATAAATGCCTTTGAATTGAAGTCCTCACATACAGTGGAATCTCCATAGTATATAGGAATTGTTTTAGCCGCAAATGCTTGAAGTATTTTTTCTGTAACATAGCCTGGGTGCGAGCTATTCTCACATGCAATTGAGAATTTATGATTATTCTCAAAAAGTAATTTATCTTCAACTTGCCCATTCAATAAATTATTCTTTAATTTTCCACCAGAATCAACCCTCTTATACGTTGAAAGTTTTTCTAATAAATTAATTCTCATTGAGTCCGTATCATTATTTGAATATACAAAACTACAAAACTCTCTATCGAATAGTTTTTGGGTAATATTTTTATTTTTTTCTTCCGCTAATTTCAAATCTTTTGCGTATTCATACATTCCATAATAAAATGGAAATCTAATATATCGATCTCCAAATAATAAACGTTCAAATCCTATTGCATAATCACACATTTGAAAATCTGGAGCAATATTTTCTCCTGTAAAAAACACTCGAACAGCATTTGGATATAACAAATATTCATTAGAAAAAACTGAATAAAACACATAATCTGGATTTTCCGACAATTCAATATTTCCAAACCTTTTTATTGAATCACTTATAAAATTATTTTTTTCATCAAATGATGAATAAAAACCTAAATATTTTATTTTAAATGTTTTTGTCTCCATCTGTTCTCCCTCAATACATACACGTAATGTAAAAGTCTCATAAATGGAAAATATATATTCCAATAATGTTTAATATTAAAACGATTATATATATTTTGTGTCATATATATAAACTCTTTTAAATTAACATTTTTCATTTCATCTTTGCTCATAAAAACAATATATTTAATTGTTTGTCTCCAAATTTCATCTATATGCTTTTTTACTTCTTTTTCTTTAATTAACCCTTCCTTTTTCTCAGACCATTTAACCATCTCATTAAATGTACAAGCAAATCCCACTGTTCTTTCAAGAAATCGCTTGCCTTTAGTTATGGATCCATATCGCATCCTATAATGATAATATTGATTGCTAATTGCTGCACACTTTTTTACGCTATGTATTAATTGAAATGTATATAAATGATCTTCGTGTAATATTCCTTCATAAAAAGATAACTGATTTTCAACAATTACACTTTTCTTAACAAACTGAAATGGAACTCCTGTAAAATAAGAATCGTTTTTTCTCAAAATATTATATAATTCTTTTCCTGATTTACACTTATAATCCATTGTATTTCCACATATCTCTGAATTTACAACTATATTTTCACTCACATCATAGAAATCTTTTACTCCGCCAAATACAATCAATTCTAATTGTTCTTTTTCTGCCATATGATATAAATTATCTATCGCGTCTATTTCTAATGTATCATCACTATCCATAAATAAGATATATTTCCCTTTTGCATATTTTAAGCCTACATTCCTACTTGCACTAAGCCCGGAATTATTCCTTCTAATATATTTGAATCGAAAATCTTCTTCTGCTATTTTAATTGCAATTTCCGATGATTCATCAGTTGAACCATCATCAATCATTATAACTTCAAATACTGGAAATGTTTGTTTTTTTAAACTTTGTAAAGACTCATACAAGTATTTCTCTACATTATAAATTGGCACAATAATAGAAACACTACATGCATTATCCATATCCTATTCCCTTCACATAATCTACATGTTTAATTTTTATTTCTTATTTTCTTCACTTTATACTTAAAGTAATTCCACGTCTCTTGTATTGAAATACCTCTTTCTATTTTAAAAAGTTCTTTGACTTTTCTATTTAAGAATCGCAACCACTTAAAATTATCTTTATAATTATCATATGAAAAAAGATCTACCATTTCTTCTAATTCTATTTTTTCTTTTAAAAGAGAATACCATTGCGGAATAATTATATCTGGTGTAAATTGACTATCAACAAATTTTTTTGCCTGTCTAGATAACTTTTCGTTCACTTCATTGTCACAAAGCAACCTTATGATTGCTTTTTCACACGCCTTTACTCCTTTTATTCTATATCCTGTTTTTTTATCATCCACTGTATCAATAAGCCCATATCCATTATATGTTACTACAGGAATTCCATGTGCTTGAAATTCGACGGCTGACAAACAAAATGTTTCTGTTTTTCCTGTAGGATTAGATACGCCAACTCTAATTGAATTATAAAATTCTTCTTTTTCATTTCCCATTGTTCCCATATATTTAACTGACGACATCAAGTTTCCATCAGAATCCTTTAAGAAACAATTACAATAATCTTGGTAAGCTGATAAATCTTTTTCATTCCCATATAAGCCTCCGCCAAGTACATATAATTCCGCATCTGGAACTGCCTTTAAAATATTTTTCCAGGCTTTAGCCAAAATATGAAATCCTTTTTGTTTAATCAGAGCTCCTGAATAAACAACTTTCTTTGTATCAGCATTTGTTCTCATTTTATAAGAAGAAGGAATACAATTATTAATAATCAAACTTTTCTTTATAATATTTGAATCACAATAATAATCATATAATTGCTGTCCTACAAATATCACTTTTTTTATCTGTGATAATTCTGTAATAAATTTATATTCTTCATATAAAAGATAGTTATGAACCCACGCAATAGCATTTATATCTTTTTCTTTGATTCTACAATAAAAATTCTTATTAACGTCTGTTTGAGTAAATATTAATATTTCATGTTTTCTTTCTATTAAATCTATCATTTCATATATTGACTTTACATAAACTAAATCAATTATCTCAGAAATAATTCTTTGATTATCTGTATATAAAGTTATATCCAAATTAGGATATCTCAATTTTAACAATGTTGATACAATACCTATTTCATATTGAGTCCCTCCAAGCCCCGGATTTCCAAATTGACACTCATCTAAATTTATTTTTCTTTCATTACTCTTAATCCAAAATGCTATTTTCATCTTCTTTATCCTATTACCATTTTCAATTTCACAATTTTGACAAATATTAATTATCTTTCAGCGTATATTCTATAGCATCCACATATCCCTTGCTTACACTCTCAAATGAAAATTTGTCAAAAATCTTTTTATCTGCTCTGTACTTTTCTGGATTTCTTAAAATGCTTTCTATTGTTTTTCCAAACTCTTCTGCATTATAAGGATCAATGATTGAACCATTTACATTCTCAGTAATAATATCGTATGCTCCATCCGCATACTTCGAGGTTACAATAGGGGTGCCTGTACACGCTGCTTCCAGTAGCACCAACCCGAAGCAATCCTCACGGGTTGGCAAAACAAATACGCTTGCATATTGATACTCTTCGAGCAAATCTTTTCCCTGTTTAAAGCCACAAAACTCGACTTTACCTAACAGATTTGCATTTTTAATTCTAGTTTTTAATTCTTCAATTTCTTTATCTGTTCCATTTCCAACAATACGCAATTGAAAGTCCTCATCCACATATCTTAAAGCCGATACTAATAGGTCTAATCCTTTTCTTTCAATCATACTTCCGACATATAATAATCGTCCCTGTTCTGGAACATGCCCTATCGTACGTATTTTATTTACATCAACCGTTAACAAACTAACAAAAATTTTATTGGTACTGAGTCCCCATTTCAAAAGTTTTTCTTTAGCCTTTGTACTACTTGCAATTGATGCATTGCATTTTCCTATAATTATTTTTCTAGTAATGCGTTGTATAAAATTAATATTTCTTTCAGAATATAATGTGCCATCTGTTAAACTAATATACTTTTTCCTATGCCATTTACACCAAAACAAACATTTAACAGCAATCGGATTATACTCCCATGCAATTACAATATCAGGATTTATTTCTAATAAATCTTTTCCAATTCCTTTAGGGATATAAATATGTTTCGTATCATATTTTCTCTTTATCGAAATCACTTTTGTTTTAGCAAAAGTTGTATTCAATAATTTTGCAGTATCAACATTCCAGCACCTATTATCAGCTTCCCGCGCACAATAGATGACATAAAATTCATACTGTTTGATATGTGTCTGCAAATAATAAAATAAATCCACTCTATATGGTGACGGTATATTTGTAACCAATAAAACCTTTTTCATTCTTTTTTCCTCTAATACTTATATATGCTGTCCCGTTTAAGCAAGCAATAGAACGCTTTCCATATTCTTAATCTCACTAAAACAATTTTTATACAATTTTGGATATACATTTTTATTTTATACATTATAGCCCTGAAATGACTTAAACCATATTTCTCTGCAATGGATACATTTTCCTTAATTGTCTGAAATGGATGACTACATGATGTTCCTCCATATGTAAAGCAACTAACAACTGTATTGACAAATTGAAACTTTGCCCCCCCCCCCCCGATAAAATCTTGCGAACAAATCATAATCCATACATATTTTATATTTCTCTGAATATCCTCCATATTGATCATAAGCTTTTTTTCTTACTAATGAACTTTGGTGTATAAATGGGAGTGAATATTCAAGACCTTCTGCTGAACCAGCGTATTTTATTAATTTCAATTCGTTTTCTTGATCATCTACAATAGTATTTCCATATAATACATCTGTACACTCATGGCACGCCAAAGTCAAATTTGCCAGCGCATGAGGAAACAAATAATCATCGGCATTAATCAGCCCAATTAAATCTCCTGTTGCCATTTTTATTCCTTTATTAAATGCATCAGAAATACCGTTGTCTTTTTCAGAAATCCAATGTATTTTTTTATTCTCGTAGCTTTTAATAATATCTACTGTATGATCCTTACTGCCCCCATCAACAATAATATATTCTAGATTTTCATAGTCCTGACTCAATACACTCTCTATCGTTTTTGCAATTGTTTTTTCTGCGTTATAGCAAATTGTAATCATGCTAACTTTTAGTCGTTCCACCATCAATCTCCTTAATTACTTATATTGACATATATGTCATTTAAAATCTTGTAATTTGCATTTTCGCTATACTTCATTTCATATAATTCTTTTATTTTTTCCCTATCTAATGGCTTTTCTCTCATTTTTTCAACCGCTAATATTATGCTCTCTATGGATTTACACTCAAATTTATACCCTGTAATTCCCTCTTCTACAATACTTCCCGCATTTCCAAAATCAGAACAAATAACAGGTGTTCCAACCGCAAATGCTTCCACAATACTCATCGGAAAACCTTCGTACCACTGTGTTGCCATTATAAGAGCCTTGCTGTTTGTAATCGTCTTTCGAGCTTCCTCATTAGATACAAGCCCTTGTAATTCAATATTCACGGAGTTTTTTCTAACAAACGTTTTGCACCAATCTTCCATTGGTCCTGTACCGCAAACGATTAATTTTGGAGCCTCCTCCCCCATCACTTTCCACGCTTCAAAAAGAAGATCAATTCCTTTCAACTTATCTAATCTCCCTGCAAAAACAAATTGATCTTTTCTCTCTTTCTCTGGAACACACTCATTTTCACTTTCATCAAAATTAGGTTTTACAAATACTCTCTCTTGTTTTATTTGTTTTAATTCCAATAATTTCTTCTTATTAAAATCAGTCAAACAAATATAATTGATTTTTCCGTAAATGCCAGTTATCCGATGAAACATCGTACTAATCACACACGCAACTGTCTGAATTTTACTTTCTCGATAGCAACTATGTTTTATTGCACATCTCAAACCATGTTCTACGCAATCCTCACAGATATGTCCATCTCTATAAAAAGTTGCACCAGGACAGAGCAAGCGAAAATTATGTATTGTCTGAACTACCGGAACTTTCATATGTCTTGCAGCATAATAAACTGCTGGACTTACTAGATTAAGCGTATTATGAACATGAACAATTTCTATACTCTCTTGCCTTATCAAATTCTTGATTTCTTTGTATGTTTTTGGATTGAATACAGTTGTAATCGGTAAAAAAACTTTCTGAAGTTTTGACATCTGCTTTAATTCCACATTACTGCGACTATATAAACTCACCTTATGTCCATGCTTCTCAAGCATTTTCTTTTCATTGGCTACAACCGTATCTTCTCCTCCAGAAATCTGGTAATAATTATGTACAATCAAAATATTCTTTTTATTTTCATTGTTCACAGTCATTACCTCACTTTCCCCTTATCACTGCATTCCAAATAAATTTCGTATTAGTGCTCCAATATCTTTTAAATAGCCTCTTTGGATCCTGTACTAAGCGATATAACCATTCTAGATTGTGTTCTTGCATCCATATTGGAGCACGCTTAATATTTCCCGCATAATAATCAAACCCCGCTCCGACACCAAGCATCAATCCATCAATTTCCCCCTGATGTGCTGCCATCCACTTCTCCTGTTTTGGTGCCCCAAGCCCAACCCAGACAAAATCCGGTTTAGTTTCATTAATTCTCTCTATAACAGCTCTATCTTCATCTTTCGTCAACGCTCTAAACGGTGGACTGTACATTCCAGCAATTTGAATTCCTGGATAATTACTTATGAGTTTTTGATATAATAGTTCTAATGTTTCTTTTTTGCTTCCATAAAAATAATGACGATATCCTTTCTTTGCAGAAATTTCAAAAATCTCTCCCATTAAACTTGGACCTGTTGTGCGTTCCATATTCTTATGACCTCTTTTTTTACCAACAGTAGAAAGAGGACCCCCATCTGGAATTGCCATTAACCCACCATTTTGAATTGCACAATAAACTGCATCCTCATAGCTAATTACGGTTGTATGTACATTTGAGACACATATGTAGTCTCCTTTTAATTCTGAGATATTTTTTTCGAGATAGCGCACCAACCATTCCATATTAATTGCCGCAATATCAACCCCCATAATATTGCAAGTTGGAATAAGTCTTTTATCAACCTTTCTCTTATACTCCATTTCTCGCACCTGTTCCTCTTTTCTACTTATATAGCGAGATTCACATCAAACCATTCATGCTATATAAAACAATATGTTTATCGTCTTCTACTAATCTCACACTATAATTATCATTTTTTACACGAATTATCTTCCACAGCCATACTTCGTTCCACTTTTTAGACCACTATTAAAACTTTTATGTAGACGTTTTCTACCACACAAACTCCGCATCCCAGACATCCACTCCGGAATCCTGATAAACATCCAATAATCTAGCTCTAAGCATGTCCTTACTAACACCCTTTTTCAAAATTACCTGCAAGAATCCACCCCCACCAGCACCAGAAATGAATTTTCCATCAATCAAATCCTCACAGCTTGCAAAAATCTGATCAATACAGGTATTGGTTGATCCAGTATCCAGTTTCTTAGACACTTCCCAATGTTCATTCAGCAATCTGGCAAAGGCATCTACATCTCCCTGTTCCAATTCATACCGCATCATAACAGCTAGGTACTTCATCTCTTCCAAGGCTTCTTTTGATTCTTTCTTTCCGCCGATATAGTTTCCAACTACATCGCGAAGCAGGTTTCTTGCCAGGCGGCGCTGGCCGGTGTAAATAAGTGCAAATCTTTCCTGAAGCTCTGCTTTTGTATCTTCATCTAAATCCAGATATTCTACTTTCAGTTTCTGCTTCATTCCAGGTCTTGAGGTAATATATTTGATACCACCTGTAAGTCCTCCAACCTGATCCTGCCAACCGCCACCGGTACTCATGATCTGTTCCAGATTCAGTACCAGTTCATATATATCGGAATCGCTCCAGGTTGTTCCTAAAAATTTTCCAAGAGCACGAACACAGGCTCCTGAAAGGATGCTGCTGGTTCCAAGCCCGGAACCTTTTGGAACTCCTTTTACACGAGTGGACATGTAAAAACCACCGCCCATCTCATCCAGGATTTTTTCCAGATCAGCTTCACCTTCCATAGGGATAATTCCACACGCAATCAATGCTGCTTTATGAAGTGCAAAGGAATCGTAAGGATTATGACAATCCTGAATTTCTGCTGCAGTTGTCACAACACCATGTGCATCCAGATCGAGACTTGCAAATTCAATATGGTTTTCCGGCAGCTTTCTTAATTCCACTTCGATTGGTTCCTGTCCATTCAGCAAAATTGCAGCATTTAATACAACACCGCCTTTTTCATTACAATATGGCGGAGTATCCGTCCAGCCGCCGCCCCAGTTCACACGAACCGGAAGATTTACTTTTACCTGATTTTCTGCAATCTTATATTTCTTTACCTGATTTACATTACTTGCTTTAAATATTTCCTGCTGGATTGTGGCAAAGCATTTCTGCTCTACCTGATCGTAGCTGATTCCGTGAAAATTCTTTTTCATAAACTTCATAGAACGGGAAATACTGTATAAAACACGGATTTTCTCTTCAAATGGCAATTCTTTTTCTGCCATTTCCATAAGCATGTCAAACTGTTTTTCATCCAATTCTGTAATGCCAAATGTTTTCAGGGAATCTACATAATGTTCTCCAGCACGTAACCGATTGAGGAAACGCTCTATAAGGATTCGGTTTTCCAGATTTTCTTCCCATGGAACCAATACAGAAGCATCTGCTATCTGGAAAGATTCTTCCAGAGAATAACGTTTCAGAGACTTCCATTCTGCAACCTTCACTTCGTCTGCTTTTTCAGAACTCATTCTATGAAGAAGCAATGCCCAGGAAACAGCTTTTTCCTGGCTATCTGTAACCGGATAAAGCTTCGCCTTCCACAAAGAGTGATCTTCACTTTCCCATATATCTTCTGTCTTTAAATTATTTAAATTTATAAAGCTCTGTAAATCTCCGTCAAGGAAGCTGCCTCTTTCTTCCAGTGTTTTCTTCGGATTATCTTTAATTCCATATCCTCTTACGATATATCTCTTTTCGCCATTCTCTCTTTTTAACGCAACTCCATGCAGCACCATGGATGGAACCGTTACATCTTTAAGCTCCAGCTGTGAAATCACACAGTCTTTCTCTAAAACGGTATTTCCTCTCAGCCAGCTGTTTTCCACATAACATTTATCAGCTAGTTGCACTGTTCCCTCAATAAGAGCATTATGTACTGCTGCCTGTATTTTTTTCTCAGATTTATAATTGGTAAACACCATTGGCTTCCAATCTAAATATTCATAATCTGCAATCTCATCTGTTAAAAGAGCCAGAAGCTCCCTGGTTGTTCCAAAATGAATAAATTCAGCAGGAGAAAGGCAAATCAGCTTCATTCCGAATGAATGCAATGCTTCCCATATTCTGGTACGACATTCAGTTAGTTCTTCACAGAAAGTTCCTTCTGGCTGCTCTTTGTAGTACTGCTCCAGTGTAGAATCTTCAGCTAATGGATAAAGAAAATCTCCATATAAACTGATTCGTGATTTTTCATTGACAAAACGGGCGTATTTTTCTGCATCGATTTTGCCATCTGTCTGAACCAGTGATAATAGAGCATTCATCAGGTTTACATCAAACAAAACTGCGCCTGTATCCAGGTCTACATTTCCATGGGTATTTACAGCCCCTAATTTTTCCAGGGTTTCAATGGATTGTTTATGAAGGAATTTTTTTACATAGTCTTTTCCATTATTCAGGAATACGCCATGATCTTTTCCCACATCTACCGGGGATTTCATGGAGATTGCTGCGGCACCATGAAACTGTGCATCAATCTGTAATGGATTAAACAAAAGAAGGACATCACCGGAAAGTACCAGCATTCCTTCACGAAAGCGCGATGGTACCCCTGCCATGCCTATAAGAAACTCATCAAATAAAGTTGACGCTCTTCCATCAGGAAGTTCACGTGGTACAGGCGAAAAAAGCTTTCCACATACAGAATATTGCGGAACACGTTTACTATCGCCGCCAGAATGAATTACAAGAATTCGCTTATTGTGGAAATCTCCTGCAATATCTTCCTGCTCTGCCAGCTTTCGCAGCACCTGCAAAGTAGCACCGCCAGATCCAACTCTTTTTCCATCTGGATCTGGTAATACGAGATACTTTGTTTTACATGGAAGCACATTTTTATTTTGTCGATATGTAATCTGGCTGCGGAAAGCATTGGCCTGTTCCTCATTTGATGCAGTCAATACTATATAATCCCATTGTGCAAAGCTTCTTTTTCGAATGGAACGCTGATAATCTTCCCAGGCATCTATATAGCTTTGTCTTAAAAACAGATTTTTCATCTTTTTGTATTGATCAATTATCATAACTTTCTATCAATTATCTGATAACCAGATTTCCTTTCCATTATTCTGTATACGAAGCAATATAAAATCACATAGATCCATCTTTCTTAACCACAACCATAACTGTCTTCAAAAGTATCTTAATATCCAACCCAATATCCCAGTTTTCAATATATTCCTTATCCAACCTCACAACTTCCTCAAAATCCGTAATATCACTTCTACCACTCACCTGCCACATACCGGTGATTCCCGGTTTGATTGCCAGTCTCGCCTTATGTCTCGGTTCATACAAATTCGTCTCCGAAATCAACGGCGGTCTCGTCCCCACAATGGACATATCCCCTTTCAGCACATTAAAAAACTGCGGGAACTCATCCAGGCTCGTCCTTCTGATGAAATCTCCCACCCCGGTCTTATGTGACCCATCCGGCAGCACCTTATTTCCAATTACTCTGGGGTCGAAGTCCATCTTGAACATTTTGCCATCGCCCAGTTTGTTCTCTTTCATAAGCTCGGCTTTCCGCGCTTCCGCATCCATGTACATGCTGCGGAATTTGTACATTTTGAATTTCTTTCCGTTCTTTCCCACACGTTCCTGGGAGAAGAAAATCGGACCTGGGGATGCCAGATAGATGGCGGGGCCAACGAAAATAGTAATGATTCCTGTGAAAATACAGCCAACCAGTCCGCCGCAGATGTCCATCAGGCGCTTCAGGAAAAGCTGTCCGAAGGATGCATAGTTCAGACTGGTGGTCAGAACTGTGTAGCTTCCAACCTTTTCCACAAACTGTCTTTTGCCAGTCTGGTTGGTGATTTTTGCAAGGTTCAGATGAACGGTTACACCGGTTTCGGTGAGCTTGTCGATAAGCCCGTCCGGATATGGCAGATTTTCGGAGATGACGATCAGCACCTCGTCAATCCACTCCTGACAGACATACATAGGCACGTCACTTTCGCCTGCCACAACAGGGACACCACAGATTTTCTCACCGGTACAGTCCTCATCGATCACAACCACTCCGGCAAGGGAATATCTGGCATAATTGTTCTCCTGCATGCTGTGCACTACGTTCTCTGCTACCGCTTTGGAGGTGATGATCAGCAGCTTCTTGTCGCCGCCGTTTTCCATTTTTTTATGTAAGGAATTTTTCCAGATTTCTCTTATGGCATAGGTGAGGATCAGGTAGATCACAATTGTGGTGATCAGGATCATTCTGGAAAAGCTCTGGCCTTCCTGGATTATGAACAGATAAGCGATTGCAAGAGCACCTACTGCCACAGCATTTTTCAAGGTGGTGACAAATTCCTTATAGTGACCTCTTTTCAGAACGCTTTTCATGGTACCGGAGGTGAAGATCACCACCAGGTCGGCAAATCCAAGGAATATTGCCATATTTCGATACAATATATCTCCATACACATTGAATCCGTACCCGCGGAATGCATATGCCAAAATAAATGCCAGCTGCAGACAGATCATATCCAGAACAATAAAATCCCCATGTTTTAACCAGCCCTCTGAGTCCTTCCGATACATATTTTGCTTTTCCCTCCCAAGTACTTTTCTTCCGTTCAGCTTAGGTAAATACAGCTGACAGAAGCCCTCCATTCTCTAAAATGCAATGGCAAAATCTATTTTATCTTATATTTATAACTTATCTAAATTTATATTTTCCCGCCAACGCTTCCCGGTTATGATTTTTCTCAAGCATCTTTGGGTCACATCTCTCTTTGGATCTGTAACCACCGTTCATGCGTCAGCGGTATTATTTATTCCTTTTTTTCCAATTTCGACAAATTTCACCATTCCAGTCTTCTTAATAAAATACCACCCTGCCCTATTAGTGTCAACCCCCCCAGGTTTCTTTCTGGCCTTTCCGGCAAAGTTTGGTAATTTTATCCACTTAACCCGATTTTCCCACTTGTTTTTTCCACTACTTTTTCATAAAGTGTTTGATAAACAGGTACATGAGAATCACCAGTGCCCCAAAGTACCCCAGCACTCCAAAAGCCGGAATTCCCATTATCTTCGGTGTCATGTCTGTGGTGCAGATAATACTGGAGCTGATCAGAAGTGCCATGACCCAAAGACCAAGCACGATGTTCCGGATCAGGCGGCGCATCAGCCACGCCAGGTCATCGGAGGCGTGAAGGTCCAGATTGATCTTGGTCTGGCCCTTCATGCAGCCCTGCAGGAAATCTGCTGCCAGCGCAGGGATATCCACGGCGCGGAGCATGGAGCGATACAGCTTTTTCCCGGTGCCCTTCATCTGCTTCTTCCAGTTTCCCTCCTCCAGAAGGTTTCCCTTCAAGCGGGCTGCTGCAATCTGCACCATATTGATCTCCGGGCTGATATCTGCCAGTACCCCTTCCATATGAGTCAGCCCTCTTGCAAGCATGGTAAGGCCATGGGGCATGACAATCTTGTTCTCCTTCATTACGTCCATCAGATCTGTAAGGATTTCTACGATATCGATTTCGCCAAAATCTGCAGTGCCGTATTTCGCCATAAGGTCGCGGATGTCTGTGTAAAGACGGCTCTGATTGGGTTTCCCCTTGAATTCTCCAAGTGCCAGCACTGCATCCTGAATTTTTCCAATGTCATTCAGTGCCACCCCTTCGATAGCCTGCCCGATCAGCTCCCGGTCACGATCATTCAGCCGTCCCATCATTCCCATGTCGATCCACACGATCTTGCCTCCCTGGATCATCACATTTCCAGGATGGGGATCTGCGTGGAAAAAGCCGTCGTCCATAACCTGCTTGATAAAATTATCTACAAATTTGCTGCCGATCTCATCAAGGTCATAGCCGCCTGCGAGAAGCTCTTCCTTATGGTCGATGGGAATACCATCAATGTATTCCATAACAAGGACGCTGGCTGTGGTATATTCTCTGTAAAGAATGGGCGTTTTTACAAATGCCACATTTTTATTTTTCCTGGAAAATTCTTCCATGTTGGCTGCTTCCGTCAGGAAATTCATCTCTTCCTGGGTGACACGCCACAGCTCTTCCAGCACAAGATTCAGATCTACCGCTTCCTTGATGCTTACAGGGGGAAGGAGCTTCACCGCCTTTTTCATCAGTCCGATATCCCGGGCCATGATTTCGTAGATGCCCTTTCGCTGAACCTTTATCACAACTTCTTCGCCGGTTTTCAGGACGGCGCGGTGTACCTGGGCGATAGAGGCTGAGCCAAGGGGCTTCTCCTGGATTTCCTGAAATTCTTCCTGCCAGGGACAGCCAAATGCTTCCCGGAGGACTTCTTCAACTTCTGCAAATGGCATGGGGTCTACATCAGAGCAAAGCTTCATCAGCTCGTCGCAGTAACGCTTGGGCAAAATGTCGGAGCGCATGGACATGATCTGTCCCAGCTTGATGAAGGTGGGGCCGAGATCTGTGAGAATGAGGCGGAGCTTCTCCGGGGAGACGCCTCGGGTGATGGCATGCTTGTGGAGAACGGCTGTAATTTCTTTTAGCCTTTCTTTATACGTGCCGGTGTCTTTACCGTTTGACTTCTTACCAGCTGTGCTGTTTTTCTCATTTTTATCCTGTTGGATTTCCACTTCCAGATTCTTTCTTTGTGCCTGGTCTGCTTCTGACTTCATCGTACTGTCATTCTTTGTCACACCCATGTCTGTTCCCCTTACTGAAAAGGCAGGATTCGGGTACTCTTTCTCCTCATCCTGCCTTCATAAATTTCTTTATTTTGTTCTGCAATGCCGTTCAGGATTTCCTGCTGCACTTCTTAAACAAGGCAATACTATTTCTTTTTCGGAAAATGTTATTGCTTATTCCTGAGGGTCGTCCTCGTATTCTTCTTTGGCTTCCTCCACTTCTTCTGCCTCTTCCTCTTCTTCGGCAGTCTCCTCTGCGTCTACGTCTTTCGCCTGCATCTTGCTGATCTGCTCTTTCAGGGCGGCCAGCTGATCCGGAGTCATTTTGCCAAGGACTTCCTTCAGCTCGTCCGGGTTGGACGGCTTCAGGGTTACGTTTACGTTCTTCTTCACGCTCTCTTTGATATTGTGCTTCAGTTCCTGATTGAGGACCTTGCCCTGTTCTACAGTGAGCTCACCTTTCTTTACCAGTTCATCCAGAACTTCTTTGGATTTCTCTGCGGTCACTGCTGCAGTGCCGATTCCTGCAAGTAATATTTTTTTGATGCCTTCTCCAAGTTCCATAGTGTGTGCTCCTTTCTTATTTACAGCTGTATCTGCCAACTCCCTGTGGGATTTTCGTTTTCAGCAGATCGGACTTCTCATAAAAGTCCAAGAAATACCAGCCCTTTAGGTACGAAAATGATCAGTCCGGCGATGGCGGCCATGATGGCGGCGATCAGGACGGCGCCTGCTGCGGTGTCCTTGGCGATCTTCGCCAGGGGCTTGTACTCGCTGGTCACCAAATCCACCACGGATTCTACGGCGGTGTTCACCAGCTCCAGTGCCATCACCAGTCCGAAAAGGCCAAGACAGATGCACCATTCCACTGGGGAAAGCTTCAGGATGATGCCTGCGATCACTACCAGGACTGCCATGATACAGTGGATCTTCATGTTCCGTTCCTTGCGGATACAGGTGAAAATTCCTTCAAATGCGTATCCGAAACTTTTCGTAATTGGTGGTTTCTTGGGTGCTGTCATTTCGTACACTTCCTGTCTGTTGGTTTGGGAGTAGTATAGCATATTTTGTGAGAAATTACTATAAATTTAGATAATTTTTACATTTTTCTCATTATTGCTGTACGAATTGCAAAAAGGGCAAGCTGCAAAACAGACCTGCCCTTACATACATTTTCTAAATATCCAGTTTACTAAAATCAATCACCAGGTTCTCATAAATTCCTGCTTTTACCGAATCCTGCAGTGTATATTGTTCCGTATCTTCTTTTTCAAAATTATATACAAATATCTGATTCTTAGCCGCATCTATGATCCAGTATTCTCTTACACCTGCTGTTCTGTATTTAAAAAGCTTCGTATAATAGTCCGTTCGTTTACTTGCAGGAGAAACAATCTCAATAATCCAGTCTGGTGCACCATTGCATCCTTGATCATCCAGTTTATCCGGGTCACAAATTACTGAAATGTCTGGCTCTACATAAGTACCAGTCGTATCATCCAGATATACTGCAAATGGAGCAGCATAGACTTCGCATTTTCCCTTATGGGAACGGATGTACTCAAGAATTCTGGCTGACAGTTCCATGGATATTTTCTGGTGTGTCCTGTTAGGTGGTGCCATATAGTATATATGTCCATCAATAAGCTCCGCTCTCTCCCCTTCCGGAAGAGCATATATATCATCTATTGTATAAACTTTTTCTTCGAGTAATGGCATGTAATCACTCCTTTTCGATGATTTCTATTACTTCTAAGTATATCGAAAGAACTCCTTCAAATCAACCATTTGAAAATGAATTTCCATTGAAATAAATCAAAAAGCAGTTTATAACTTTATATCTTTCTGCCGTTCTTTTAGCTTCTTCATAACCGTAGGATACCGCTTATAATCTGTATGTGGCAATGCTTGGGCTGCTACCATTAGTTCCAGGAAGTCTTCTACCTCAGCGAACTGAATGTAGACCATTTCTTCCAGGATCTGGTCGATGTCAGTGAGAAGGCTCCGGTTCAGAAGCAGCTTCTGGGCTCCTTCCAGTGAGGAATTTCCAGCGTTGATAATATGGTCGCGATCCATGTCAGGATACATGCCGATGGTGATGGCAGACTCTTTGGATACGTGTTTACCAAAGGCTCCTGCCACGTAGAAGCGGTCAGCCTGGTCTAAGTCAAGACCGGATTCACGGAGCATGATCTCCACCATGGTGTGAGCGGCGGATTTGGTGCGGATGAATTCGTCAATGTCTTTCTGGTAGAAGTACAGACCTGGGGCATATTCCACACAGAGCTGGTTGTCTCTCTCCTGGATAAGAGGGCTTTTTTCCGTGGAAAACTTGCCGCGGATGTCGATCCAGCCTTCCAGGAAAAGCTCTGCGATCAGGTCTATGATGCCGGAACCGCAGATTCCCTGAGGTTCTTCACCTGATGAATTATCCTCATGATTACCTGAATTTTTCTCATGGCTTCCTGAGTCTTCCTTATGGCTTCCAATCACATGCACATAAATATTTCCATCTCTTATCTTCACTTCATCCACAGCACCAGCCTCCGCCCGCATTCCGGTACGCACCACGCCTCCCTCCAGCGCTGGTCCTGCTGCGCCTGCGCCGCATAGAAGAAATTCTTTATTTCCAATCACCAGCTCGCCGTTGGTTCCGATATCGAAGAAAACACTGATCTCGTTTTTCTTGTATAATTCAGTGTCAATCATGCCGCTGATAATATCGCCACCAAGGTAGTTTGACTTGGCAGGGTAACAATAAACGTAGCCTTTCAGCGGAATGTCCAGATCGCGCGCCAGCTGGAAGCCGGGGCGATCGGCGTGGACTGCATGTGGAGTGTAGAAAACGCAGAAGGCGTCCATTCCAAGAAGGAAGTGAATCATAGTGGTGTTACCCGCGATTACCATGGAGAGCGCGGAGTGGCTTGCATCCAGCTTATCCATGCATTCACAAATGGATTCCACCGTAGCCCGCCGCACTTCTTCCAGCTTTTCTTTATTATCTTTGCAGTAAAAAATCCTGGACAGAATATCTGTCCCCCACTGGATCTGCTTATTGAAGCTACTGACTTCCTTCAAAATCTCTCCACTGTTGCAGTCCAGAAGTCTCGCCACCACAGTGGTACTTCCCAGATCCACTGCCAGCCCATAATGCTGCGCGGTGGTATCTCCTTCCTCTATCTCCACCATTTCCCAGTTTTCCCCATTCCAGGCAAGGGAAACCGTTATTTTCCACTTTGCGTTGTCCAGCAAAGGGTATAACTGCCGCAAAATGTGGACAGGTATATGAACTCGCTCTTCCACACCTGCTGCCGCCAGACTATCCAGGATCCGCTGCTGGTCTGAGCGGGGATCGTCTTCGGTTGGGAGGGGGAGTTCGAGATATCGTTTTTGGCTGAGTCCATTCATCGTTTTTCAGCTCCTTATTTTTTTTACTCATTTTGAGTGTATTTATATATTTCATTCCTTATTTGGATATTTTTTATTGACGTAATTTGAATTATTCTATATAATAAATATATGTATTTCAAATTTAATATATTTTCCCGAGCAGCTGGGGGACGTGCTCTCACCCATCCGAGTTTTATGGAGGAGGTGATACTTATGTCAACCTATGAAGAATTTATGGTTATTTTAACCGCAGGTATTTTACTTGTTTCTATTCTGGAATTCGCCATACATAAGAAATAGCCGTCCTAACCCTCGGAAAGTTGCGGAACGGCTATCTCAATAGTCAACACCCAATATAACAGGATCAGGTAGAGAGCATCTACCTTCCAGCTGTTCTGGTGAGTATATTATATCTATTCTATATGATTTTGTCAATCAATAATAGAAAATGGAGGGATTTTTATCATGACTTTTGGAAAAAGACTTATGCAGCTGCGTAAAGAACATGGTTATCGCAATCGCGACGCTTTCGCTGCCGAGCTTGGCATTCCTGCCAACACTTTGCGCAATTACGAAATGGACATTCGGGAACCAGGCTTTCCATTTCTTATAAAGATGTCGCAGCTTTTTCATGTCTCTACCGATTACCTGTTAGGATTAACAGAAGAAAGAGCGACTACAGCTGTCGATGTTCAATCCATCTCCGAACAGCAGCTTATCGAGAAATATCGTCTTCTCGACTGCACTGGAAAAGAACTTGTAGATTACACAATTGCCATTGAATTAAAGCGAACCACCTTATTGGAAAATCAAAAAAACCGCATTCTCCATTATGAGCAGGCGTTTAATTTCTTAAAACAGTCATAATCGTTTTATGCATTTTCTATATACTTCTATAGCCAGCAGTGGACTATCTCTGCATTTTCTCTGGCTATAATTTTCCAAGTGTGCCGTCAGTCTTCATATTATCTGACCACTGATCTTCCTTTATAAGATAGTCTTTTATTCTTTTATTTGAAGATAACTGCTGTAATTCAAAAAACTCCCCACCGATCATTCAGTGGAGAGTTTCTCTATTCCAGTAATCTTTATTTCGCAACAAAGTTTACGATCTTATTCGGTACATAAATCTCTTTTACAAGAGTCTTGCCTTCCAAGAAGGAAGCTACTCTCTCGTCCTTCTTCGCCAGCTCAAGAGCTTCCTCTTTCGCACAGCCGTTCGGGATTACGATGGTTCCACGAACCTTACCGTTGACCTGGACACCGATTTCTATGGAGTCCTCTACAGTCTTGCTCTCTTCATATTCCGGCCACTTGGAAAGGGAAAGTAAGCCTTCTCCGCCGATGGTCTCCCAGATTTCCTCGCAAAGATGAGGTGCAAACGGGCAAAGGAGCTTGATGAAGATTACAAGGTCATCCTTGCTGATCTTGCCAACTGCATAAATCTCGTTGATAAGAGTCATCAGGCAGGCAATTGCAGTGTTGAACTTCATAGCCTCGATATCGGAGGATACCTTCTTGATTGCCTTATGGATCTTAACCTCCATATCCTTGGCTGCCGGCTCCTCTGTCATGATATCGGTCAGTCCTGCAACTCTCTCAAGGAAACGCTTGCAGCCTCTTACGGAGCTGTCGTTCCACGGAGCAGCTGCGCCGTAGTCACCCATGAAGAGAACGTAGGTACGAAGTGCATCTGCACCATACTCATTTACAATGTCAAGCGGGTCAACAACGTTGCCCTTGGATTTACTCATCTTGTCGCCGTCTGAACCAAGGATCATACCCTGTGCAGAACGTTTCGCATATGGCTCCGGAGTATTGACAATTCCCATGTCATACAGGAAATGATGCCAGAATCTGGAGTAGATCATATGTCTGGTTACATGCTCCATACCGCCGTTGTACCAGTCAACCGGCATCCAGTATTCCATCTTCTTGCGGTCTGCAAGAGCTTCTGTATTGTGTGGATCCACATAACGAAGGAAATACCAGGAAGATCCAGCCCACTGTGGCATGGTATCAGTCTCTCTCTTGGCATCGCCGCCGCATTTCGGGCATTTGCAGTTTACGAAGGAATCGATCTTTGCAAGTGGAGACTGTCCGTCCTCACCTGGCTGGAAGTCTTTGATCTTCGGCAGACGAAGCGGAAGCTCCTCATATGGAACTGCTACATCACCACATTTCGGACAATGAACGATCGGGATTGGCTCGCCCCAGTATCTCTGACGGTTAAATGCCCAGTCTTTCATCTTATACTGAACGCCAGCTTTACCAATGCCCTTCTTCTCAAGCTCTTCCAGCATGCGCTTGATGGAATCCTTCTTATTTGTATAGCCATTCAGGAAATCGGAGTTGATCATCTCGCCGTCACCTGTGTAGGCTTCTTTCTCAATATCGCCGCCCTTGATAACCTGGATAATGTCGATACCAAATTTCTTGGCGAAATCATAGTCTCTCTGGTCATGTGCCGGTACCGCCATGATCGCGCCGGTACCATATCCCATCATTACATAGTCTGCAATGTAAATCGGGATCTTCTTGCCATTTACAGGGTTTACGCCCTCAAGTCCCTGGATGCATACACCTGTTTTCTCTTTTACAAGCTGGGTTCTCTCGAACTCAGTCTTCTTCGCACACTCTTCACGGTAAGCCTTGATCGCATCCATATTGGTGATGCGGTCAGCATACTTGTCGATCAGCGGATGCTCCGGTGCGATAACCATGAAGGTTACACCGAACAGGGTATCTGGTCTGGTGGTGTAAATCTGCAGGGTCTCATCAATTCCGTCAACTGAGAAGTTTACGAAAGCACCTGTGGATTTACCGATCCAGTTTACCTGCTGCTGCTTGATGTTCGCCGGATAGTCCACATCCTCCAGTCCCTCAAGAAGCTTGTCTGCATACTGGGTGATTCTTAAATACCAGACATCCTTGGACTTCTGGATAACGTCGCTGTGGCAGATATCGCATTTGCCGCCCTGACTGTCCTCATTGGAAAGAACAACCTTACAGGATGGGCAATAGTTAACTAATGTCTTATCACGGAAAACAAGTCCGTTCTCAAACATTTTAAGGAAAATCCACTGGGTCCATTTATAGAAATCTTCCTGTGTGGTATCGATCACACGGCTCCAGTCAAAGGAGAATCCAACACTCTTCAGCTGATTGGTGAATTTCGCAATGTTCTGGTCTGTGATCTCACGAGGATGTGTATTCGTCTTAATCGCATAATTCTCAGTAGGAAGTCCGAATGCATCGAATCCGATGGGAAACAGTACATTGTATCCTTGCATTCTTCTCTTTCTGGAAAGTACCTCGATACTGGAATATGCCTTAATATGTCCGACGTGCATTCCCGCACCACTTGGGTATGGGAACTCTACAAGGCCGTAGAATTTCGGTTTATCACTTCCGTCAACAGCTTTAAATGCCTGCTGCTCTTCCCACTTTTTCTGCCATTTCGGCTCGATTTTCTTAAAATTGTGTTTCATTGATGGTTCCTCCACATTTATTGTGCCTGTCATAACTGTTCAATGCCTTCACAGTTATTGCCTATCATAACTGTTTAATACCTTCACAGCTATTGCCTGTCATAACTGTTTAATACTTCCACAGCTATTGCCTGTCAACAAAATAACCGTCAGATGATCTGCCTGTTTATCGCGCAGATCAGGCGCGTTATTTTGCAAAAATCCTTTTACCATTCTAATCCAACATAGTGGTTTTGTCAACGAGAAACCGCCTCTATTGCGGCCTGAAGCTGATTATCCTCGTCATGGGTATAATCCGTCCGGTTCAAAAGGCTGGCATCCAGTTTTACCTCCACATCCGGTGTGATTCCCACCTTGTGGATATCATTGCCCTTGGGGGTAAAATATTTCGCCGTAGTCAGCTTTACCGCACTTCCATCAGAGAGCTGTCGGATACTCTGAACGATTCCCTTTCCATAAGTGGTGGTTCCCACAATCGTTCCAATCTCATAATCCTTCACAGCTCCGGCAAAAATCTCCGATGCACTGGCGCTGTTCTCATTTACCAGCACTGCCAAAGGAATGTCGATCGGGGTATCGCCGTCACACTTCATCTCCTGTTTTTCCCCATATTTGTCCTCTGTATACACGATCAGTCCTTCGGGCAGAATCTGGCGCAGCACATCGCACACAGAAGAAAGCACACCACCTGGATTGTCACGAAGATCCACGATCAGCTTCTCCATGCCTTTTGCCTGAAGATCTTTGTAAGCATCCTCAAACTGCTGGGGTGTCACCATGGTAAACTCTGTAATTCGCAAATATCCTATAGAATCCTCCAGCATTTCATAAGAAACAGTGGGCAGCTCCACATCGCTCAAAGTCACTGTAATTTCTTCCGGTTCATCTGCCTCCTGGTGGTAGACGGTCAGAATAGAAGTACCGTCCTCCTTTTCCCGTATCATCTTTGAGACCTCAGCAGGCGTCATTTCCGTTACATCCGTTCCGTTCACAGCCGTGATCACATCATTCGCCTTCAGCCCGGCCTCATCTGCCGGACTGCCCTCATAACATTCCACCACCAGAATACCACCCTCCGTATTCTGGGTAATGCTCACACCGATTCCAGAGTAAGAGCCCTCGGTGTCTCTCATCTCCTCCTCGTATTCTTCCTCCGTATAATACCTGGAATACGGATCCCCCAGCCCATAAAGAAGTCCGGTATAAATACCCTCCTTCAGAGAATCCTCATTCACATCTTCCAGATAATTCTGATCTATAATATCTTCCAGATACTTAATCTTCTGCGTAACCGCCACATCCGACAGTACATTACTTCCCGCACGTCCCGCTTTCTGAAGCCCCACATATCCCCCGCCCAGCACCAGGGATGCGCAAAGCACACCAGTTACAGCTCCCTTTATAAATTGTTTATCTGCCATTTATAGTTCTCCTCATTATACAAGTTACAAATTTTATCCAATTACCAGCATTGGGGCAAATGATATTCCTAAGCAAGTCATTTCAGGTGCGCCCTTAGTGCAGGTGAGATCCACAGCTTACGAAGACTTAACATCGAAGGCTCTCCTGAGATGTTTAGTCGTAGTTAGCTGTTAGCTCACCGGAGCGTTGCACCGACTTGCGTGGAATATCATTTGACCCAATGCGTCCGCCTTGAAACACCTTACTTGTTTTTATACAAAAGGACTGCCAGATCTCTCCAGCAGCCCCCATATCCTCTTCTCATATTCTGGCGGAATGCGAATAACCGCCCTTATTGTAAAACAGAACTCTCACACCTTCAAGTGTTTTCTTGTAGTAATAAAGCTTCCCACAAGACCAATTCCAATTCCCAGTGCCAGCGCCACCGGAACCAGTGTCTGGTAGATCTGTCCAACCGGAATGAAATCTACAACACCCAGAAGTACGCTGAACTTGGTATATACATAGGTTACCACATTATTGTAACAGAAATACAAAATGATCAGTGGAATTCCCGCACCGATCAGTCCCAGGATCATACCCTCCAGAAGGAACGGAGCACGTACAAAACTATCGGTAGCACCAATATATTTCATAATTCCGATCTCGTCCTTACGAACTGTAATACCAACGGAAATGGTATTACTGATCAGGAAAATGGCAATCAGCAGCAAGATCACGATCACTGCCACAGACACATAGGAGACAATACGGTTAATGGAACCAAGAGTCTTGGCAGCCTGCTCAGACTGATTAACCTCTCGTACATTATCCAGTGTCTTGATATAGGCAACCAGCTCAGACTGTTTCTCAATGTTGTTCATATACACACGGTAGTTAGATGAGTTTGCCAGCGGGTTATCATCCTTGAAACCGTCTGCTGCCTCAGAGTCATCACCGAAGTATTCCTGCTTCATCTTCTCCCAGGCTTCATCACCGGACTCAAACTCAATCTTGGAAACCTCCGGGCGCTGCCTGATCAGTTCTCCAACTGCATCCATCTGCTCCTGTGTGGTTCCTTCATTAAAAAGCACTGTGATCGGCACATCTTCCTCAACCTTATGCGCCAGCGTATTCACATTATTTACAATGGAAAAGAAAATTCCGAAAAGAAAAATACATGCTGCCATCGTAATAATAGAAGCAATGGAAAACATGAAATTTCTCTTGATGTTCTTGATACCCTGCTTCAGAGTATACCAGATGGTACTAGGCCTCATAATATTCTCCCTCTTTCTCGTCGCTGATGATCACTCCATTATGCATGGTCAGTACACGCTTCTTCATGGAATTGACAATCTCTTTATTGTGGGTTACTACCAGAACGGTGGTTCCACGCTGGTTGATCTCCTCAAGGAGCTTCATGATCTCCTCGGATGTCTTCGGATCAAGATTACCAGTGGGCTCGTCTGCAAGAAGGATGTCCGGGCGGTTTACAATCGCTCTGGCAAGAGCAACTCTCTGCTGCTCTCCACCTGACAGCTCGTCCGGGTACGCCTTGTATTTCCCTGCAAGTCCAACTTCCTGAAGTACCTCCGGAACTCTCTTGCGGATAACTCTGGTAGGACGGTTCACAACACGCTGGGCAAAAGCTACATTCTCATACACATCCCTGTCCTTCAGAAGACGGAAGTCCTGGAATACGACACCAAGCTTACGGCGGTATTTGGCCACACGGCGGTGCTTCATTCCCTCAAGCTTCTCTCCGCTTACGATAATCGTACCGGATGTGGAATCCAGTTCCTTCAAAAGCAGTTTGATCAGCGTGGATTTACCGGAACCGCTATTTCCTACTATAAATACGAATTCACCTTTATCTACATGGAGATTGGCGTGATTCACTGCCGGCAGTCCCGGTCCATAGGACTTGCTCACATCTATCAGATCAATCATGATATCCTCCTAAATTTTTCATGTAAAAATTCAATTCAGCAGTTTGCTTAATTTTTATGTAACATTATTGTAATATATGTCTGGTAAAAATGCAACCTTATTTTTTGCAGTACCTTATTATACCAGAGAAAACCAAGAACGCAATAGATTTCACAAAGGAAACACAAAGCAGGTCCAGAAATGCTTTTCAAACAGGCTCTAGTCCAGCACAAAGATGAAAAATGCCTGCCACAAACAAATGCAGCAGGCACAGAAATTACAAATATGAAACTTAATACTCCAGAGTCTCCATATACTTCATGTATCTTACAACCATCAGCGCGATCTTGAATGTGATCGCATCCTCGAATACACGAAGGTCAAGTCCGGTGCTCTTCTGGAGCTTGTCCAGACGATAAACCAGAGTATTACGGTGAATGTAAAGCTGTCTGGAGGTCTCGGATACATTCAGGCTGTTCTCAAAGAACTTGTCGATGGTAACCAGAGTCTCCTCGTCGAAATCATCCGGGGACTTGCCGCCGAAGATCTCCTTAATGAACATCTTGCACAGCGGGATCGGAAGCTGATAGATCAGACGGCCTATTCCAAGAGAGCTGTAAGCAATAACGTCCTTCTCAGGTGAGAAAATCTTGCCTACATCAAGAGCCATTCTGGCTTCCTTGTAGGAACGGGAAACTTCCTTCAGCTCGCTTACGATAGTTCCGTATGCAATATGTGTAGTATTCTCTTTCTCAAGTCCTAAGGTATCAAGGATGGTCTGGGCAAGCTTGTCCATCTCCTCGTATCCTTCGTTCTCCTCAAGTTCCTTGACAATGATAATGCTCTTCTCATCAACAGCTGTGATAAAGTCCTTGCTCTTGCCGCCGAACAGACTCTTCACGCTCTCCATGGAGCTGTGCTCTCTCTCCTGCTCAAGCTCCAGGATCATAACCACCCGTCGAACATCAGCATCAATATGAAGCTTCTTCGCACGATTATAAATATCTACCAGAAGCAGGTTATCAAGAAGCAGGTTCTTAATGAAGCTGTCCTTGTCAAAACGCTCCTTATATGCAACGATCAGGCTCTGGATCTGGAAAGCGGCAAGCTTTCCTACCATATAAGTATCTTCATCTTCTCCGTGGGCGACCAGAATGTATTCCAGCTGGTAATCATCACAGACCTTGAAATACTGATAACCTTTCACAAGCTGGCTGGCAGCCTGGGATTCCACAAATGCCTGAATATCCTGTGGCTGAATCTCAAATTCACTGTAGGTGGACGCCAGTGTCTTGCCATCTGTGTCAATAATGCAAAACTCCGTCCTAGATATCTCCCTGAGCCCCTCAAGTGTATTCTGCAGTACCTGATTTGATATCATTACCCTTCCGTCCCTTCTTGTAAATTATAGGGCTACTGGTCTCACAGCTGTCAATGTATTCCAGGATAGTGAAAACATTGTCAAAGAGAGCAGTAACATTATATGTTCGCCGGTATACCCGGCATGAATCGCTGTCCATTAGTGCCAAAATTCGCGGTCTCAAATCTGTAATATTGCACAAAACCTCAGACAGTCTTAGGAAAATCTACTGATTCCAAAAATTCATGAACCTATTTTAATACAAAATCACCAAAAAAGGAAGAGGAAAGTAGAAAAAATTTACAAATTTCCAGCATATTTTTTTAACTTTTTCTATATCACTCCAATTTCAAGCCCTATTTTCCCCTTTTTTTGCGGTGCGCAAAAGGCTTTGGTAAAGTTTTCCTTTTTACTTACGTTCAATAAATCCCTCACCATGGACTTCACGCACGTCAGACACGATCACAAAAGCATCTGGGTCAATATGGTCCACCAGCTCTTTCAATGCCACGATCTCCTTGCGTCCCACAACGCAGTAAAGAAGCAGCTTGTCCTGGCCGGAGTACATTCCCTTTCCGTGGATTCCGGTCACGCCGCGATCCAGTTTGTCCATAATTTCTCTGGAAATCTCGTCAGGCTTGCTGGTAATGATATACGCCTGTTTGGAAAATTTCAAACCTTCGATCATGCTGTCAGATACCTTTGTCACAAGGTAAACGGCGATGATGGCATAAAGTGCTTTCTGCACACCGAACACATACATACCTACAAGTACAATGGCTCCGTCAATAAACTGCATAATCTGGGCAATGGAGTAATGGCGGAGCTTCCGCTGAAGCAGTGCCGCCATCATGTCTGTGCCCCCGGTAGTTCCTCTTCCAAGAAACACAAGTCCGATTCCAATTCCCTGGATCACACCACCATAAACGGCTGCCAGCAAAAGATCATTTCCTGCAATGTCAAATGCCGGAAGAACCGCCAGCCAGAATGACAGGCAGATTTCTCCCACCAGTGCCCTTTTCACAAACTGGAATCCACTAAGCTTCATTCCAATCAGAAACAGCGGGATATTCAGACTTAAGTTCGTGATCCACAGTGGGATGCCTCCCGGCACGACTCCCTCTGTCCACTCTTTTACCAGGATCGCAATACCGGAAAAGCCTCCGGTTACCATACCGGACATATCGAAAACACTGTTTATGGCAGTTGCCATAAGGGCTGTACCAACAATGATCATCAGATAATCCAGGAAGGCAGCTTTTTTGTTATTTTGAAACATGGCGTTACCTCCGTATTCTGCTTTCTTATTCATCATCCTCCAATTGCTTTGTAAGATATCTTCCAACGATTTTGGAAAATCCGGTAATATTCCGGATATATGCAAAATCCTTTCCAAAAATCTTCTTCTCCGTCGCCAGATCTTTCTCTTCCCCGGCGAAAACACCCAGCACGCTCACTCCCTGGCTGCGCAGCTTACGGATCTGGGCTGCAGTGTCGGTAATTGCATACTTCCCATGATACGGTGCCGGATTCTTCGCATTGGGACGATTGACAATAACATCGTAAGGACGTCCATCACTGAGAATGATCAGAATCTTTTTCTCTTCCTCCCGGTTCAGAAGGCCGTATCCTGCTGCCCGGATGGCAAGTCCGTCACGGTTGTTGGATGATGTTACATAGTTAAATATATTTTCATTTGCACTTCTTTGGTCGTCATATTCTCTGAAGCGGTGGAGAATGGTATAGTCCCAGAAGGTGCAGTAGCTCATCACTCTGTGGGGCAGCTCTGCATTGCTAAGTGCCTCGCTGATAATGTAGGCCTGCAGCGCTACCTCGCCCTGGCGGCTCATCTGGGAACCACTGGCATCGATCAGCACATCCACCACAAAATCAGAAGAATCCCCCTTCAATTCCCGCCTAAAAACCTGTGCATCACTGCTTCTTCCAAGCCGCCACAGCCTTGATGGAACAATCATTCCTCTGTCTGAAAGAATCTCCTGATTTTCACTTTTGATGACCAGTGACTTTTTCAGCATTTCTGTGAGAAGGGCGATATTCCGCTTCACAATGCGGTGTTTGTCATGATAAAGCCAGATATTCTTATTTTTCAACCTTTTTGCATATTCATACTGGTAATTTCGTTTTACCGGACTTTTCAGAATTCCCTCAGTAAAATACAGGCTGCAGTCGCTGTGAATGTCACGGCACATCAGCTGGTTCATCCGCTTCTCTTCCAGCTCGCTCAGATAAGTTTTTCCAAAATTCAGTTCCACATAGGTGTGGGCTTTTTCCAAAGCCTCCGGAGGCAGAACTGTAATTTTCTGTTTCGATTTCCGTTCCTCTTCCATCTCCCGGGTGACATCCGCATTCTCCATACCCGCCACATTGGAGGTAAGCTGCTCCATATAGCTTTCCAATGCATCCTCATACATTTCTTCGGAAAGATAGTCGTGCCAGTCAAACTCCGTCAGATCTTCCATAGTGACAGCAAGCACCTGCTCAAGGGTTGCCTTTTGGGAAAAGTCGGGGTCAGCGACTTCATTGTATACTGTGTCTATGATGCGAATTAAAGACATTGTATCCGCAGTCTCTGCTGCGTTGGAAATTAAGTCAATATAGTGATAGATTCCTTTGTATTTTCTATCTTTTTGTTTATTTTTCGTTGTTTTTGTTATGATTTCATTTGACGCATCAGCATTTTCTGCTATTATTCCGTTCAATGCATCCGCATTTCCTGTTATTATTCCGTTCGATGCATCCACATTTCCTACTATTATCCCATTTGATACGTTCGCATTTTCCACACTATCCGCCGATTTTTCCTCACTTCTGGAATCAGCCTGCGGATTCTTCTTTTTCAAAGAAGTGTTTTCTCCTCTGTCAATCCGCCTTCTCAGCAAGTTCACTCTCAGATAGCCCAGCTTATCTGTTGCCGACGGCATAGTCTCATACTCCTGATCCAGTATGTCCTCGCAGGCTTTTCTCTGCATCTCCCAGATTCCAGGGCGCTGTTCACAGATCCGTTCTCCTATGGCTTCTTCAATACAGAGCTGTGAAACAAAGGTAAGCGCCGCTTCATCCGCGCCCATGAAGATTTTTTTCACCAGATACATTCCCAGAAAATCTTTATCAAAGAATTTCGCCAATGCGCCCTGCTTAATCCCATCATACAATGCAATATCCTTTGACCTGAGGAACAGGGAAACATCCGGCTTCATCTGCTGGGTGTAGTCCCCGCTGATGGTCCAGAGCAGATTTCGGATACGGTTTTCCAACTCTAATTGATAATCCTGGAGATTCAGTTCTTCACAGTTATCCTCTCTTGCCTGAAAATTTTCGCTTTCCTCCGCTACAGGTACTTCCATTGAAACTTTTTCTGATTTCTTATCCCCAGCTGCAATTTTAATTTTTTCTTTCCCAATAGCTGATTTCTTCAAAAATTCCTCTGCATCTTCAAGATCAACCAATTTGGCAGAAATTTTTAAAGATTCGTTTTCTTTATTCTCCATAAACATCTTCCCGGGTCCAGCCCTGTGGAATTCTGGTTCGCACCACATCCTCCACGATTTCCTTCTCAAACACATCAAATGTTTTATTCACAATGCCCATGCGTACCGCCTGCCATGGGGAAAGCCCGGTACGCACGATCTTCATAGCAGCAAGCAGGCCGCGAAGATCCAGCGGCTTTGTAGAAATCTCGCTGTTCATGGATTTCTGCTGCAGATCCAGAAATACTCCCATAAACTGCTCCACAGCCTCTTTCTTTGCATCCGGGAACATCCTGTTGAAAATAAATCCAAGCGTTTCCTCATTCTGCGCCGGCATGTCAATCACCAAGAAACGGGAAACCAGAGCCTCATTCAGCTCCTTGGTTCCGGCATACCCGTAATTCATGGTTCCAATAAATCTTGCCGCCGGGTGAAGGTCTATTTTGTCATATCCTGGCACATCAATAGACCGACGGTAATCCAATGTGGCGTGAAGTACAGAAACCGCATCATTCTTCGCCATATTGATCTCATCCAGAATACCGAATCCGCCTTCCTCAGCACACTGGTAAATGCTTCCCTTACGCAGCTTCACCTGATTATCCACGAAAGTATCTGTTCCAATCAGGTCACCACTGTTTGTATTCACATGGAAGGACACGTTATACACCGGTCTCCCGAAAATATATGCCAGATTCTCTGCCAGCACATTCTTTCCCGTAGCCTTCGGTCCTGCCAGAAGCAGATTCTCCTGCTCCAGCACCGCTGCCATGGCCATCTCCAGTGTTTCCTTCCCATAAAATGGCAGTGCCGGCTTTATCCGTCTGTGCTTCGCTTCCTCTGAAACACCATATTCCTGTCGAAACTCTTCCGCCGCCTTAATAAGCGCCGCACTGACGCCTTGTTCCTCTAAAAAATCAAATTCACTCATCTTTTTCCTGCTTTCACTTTACCTCTTTAATAGAAAAGAGGACTGCGGCTGCAGTCCTCCTGATCACTTTACGGCTCAAACACCAGATCTCCATAAGATGGCATCGGCCACATATCTTTATCCACTAACATTTCCAGTTCGTCAACCGGCTCTCTTAATTTCTCCATTGCCGGAACCAGTTTCTCTCTGCAGAACACTGCCCTGTCACGTCCTTCCGGATGCGTCTCGATCTGATCTACCAGCTTGCTCAGCTTATTCATGGTACTGTTCACTTCTTTCAGAAGCTTGCTTGCTTTCTTCAGAAGATCCATCTGAACGCTCACGTCAATTGGTCCAACTGCCTTCACCTGATTGATGGACTCTGCCAGTACAGTTGTATACTTGATAACTGCCGGAATGATCTGCTTGGTTGCCATGTCCACCATGGTTTTCGCTTCGATGTTAATTGCTTTCGCATAAATCTCATACTGGATCTCCGCTCTGGACTCCAGCTCAGTCTTTGTAAATACTCCAAATTCTCCGAACAGTTCTACTGCCTTATCTGTAGTAAGTGCCGGAATGGCATCTACCATAGATGGCAGAACAGGAAGTCCGCGGCGGCGTGCCTCTTTTTCCCATTCAGGAGCGTAGCCATTGCCGTTAAATACGATTCTCTGATGCTCGGTAGCGTATTCCTTGATCAAATCATGAACTGCCAGATCAAAGTCTTCTGCGCTCTCCAGAACATCGCAGGCTTCCTTAAACGCCTCAGCAGTAATGGTATTCAGCACCACATTGCATGCGGAAATGGAATCCTTGGAACCAACCATACGGAACTCGAATTTATTGCCGGTAAAAGCAAAGGGTGAAGTACGGTTACGGTCTGTAGCATCCTTCATGAAATCCGGAAGCGTCTTAACGCCTGTATCCATTTTCTCCCCTGTCTTACTTCTTGTAGCAGTACCAGTGCTGATCAGCTGCTCCAGCACATCCTCAAGCTGCTCTCCAAGGAAAACCGAAATAACAGCTGGCGGAGCCTCATGGCCGCCAAGGCGCTGGTCATTTCCAACATCTGCAGCGGACTCACGAAGAAGATCTGCATGCTTGTCAACTGCTTTCAGGATACAGGTCAGAACCAGAAGGAACTGAATGTTCTCATGTGGTGTCTTCCCCGGCTCCAGAAGATTAATTCCGTCATCAGTAGTCAGGGACCAGTTATTGTGCTTACCGGAACCATTCAAGCCTGCAAAAGGTTTCTCGTGAAGCAGACAGCGCATGCCGTGACGGCTTGCCACCTTTTTCAGGATACGCATCATGATCTGGTTGTGATCTGCTGCAATATTAACAGGTGCATAGATCGGCGCAAGCTCATGCTGTGCCGGTGCAACCTCATTGTGCTGGGTCTTGGCTGTAACTCCCAGCTTCCAGCACTCTTCATTTACTTCTTTCATATATGCGGAAACTCTCTGACGGATGGTTCCGAAATAATGGTCATCCATCTCCTGTCCTTTCGGAGGCATGGCTCCAAAAAGAGTGCGTCCGGTGTAAACCAGATCCTTTCTCTGCATATATTTCTCTTTATCAACAAGGAAATACTCCTGCTCTGCACCAACAGATGGTGTCACCCGTTTGGAGGTCGTATTTCCGAAAAGTCTGAGAAGTCTTAATGCCTGTGTATTGATGGCTTCCATAGAACGAAGAAGCGGTGTCTTCTGATCCAGCGCTTCTCCTGTATAGGAACAGAAAGCGGTAGGAATGCATAAGGTTCCACCTGCTGCATCATGTCTTACAAAAGCCGGTGAGGTACAATCCCATGTTGTATAGCCTCTTGCCTCAAAGGTGGCACGAAGTCCGCCAGATGGAAAAGAAGATGCATCCGGCTCTCCCTTGATCAGCTCTTTACCGGAAAAGCTCTGAAGGACCTTTCCATTCTCCATAGGTGCGGTGATAAATGCATCGTGCTTCTCTGCAGTTACGCCTGTAAGGGGCTGAAACCAGTGACTGTAATGAGTGGCACCCTTCTCGATGGCCCATTCCTTCATCTCGTGGGCAACCACATCTGCAACCTCCATGGAAAGCTCCTTGCCCTCTTCAATGGTTTTCTTCAGCTCTTTGTAAACCTTCTTCGGCAGACGGTCCTGCATGACGGAATCATTGAATACATCACATCCGAATAATTCCTTCACATTAACATAATCTCCCATTGTTCCTCTCCTCTCGTTCATCTCGCTGCTTATTTCCCCAGGCTGCCATTTATCTGCGGTACCTTCTCTCCATAAACAACGATTCATCACACATTACTGGTTCTTATTTTTTCACATGTAAGCACTCAATGCTTTCACAGGTGCAAGGCAAAAAACGCGCAAAAATTCTCTCTGGTGATACCAGCCGGTCTCACCCTGTTTACTTGTCGCTCTTCAGGCAAAGGTTCAGCGCCTGCTGCAGATTCTCAATCTCTACCAGCCTTGGGCTTCCGCCGTACTCACCATCCAGTGTCCATGCTACTTCTTCCTCTGCTTCAACTGTAAGCTTTCGTGCCTTGAAAGAATAAATCAGGTCAGAATTATCCTCCATGTTGAGAAGATTCCGGATAATCTCCTGCATTTCCAGCGGGTTCTTAGGCTGTACGATCAAAGTGACCTCAAAAAGGCCGTCGTTCATATCCACATCCTTGGTCAGGTTCTTAAATCCGCCCACAGATCTGGAATTGGTGACCATGCCGTAGATAAAATTATCTTCGATCACACCATTCTCTGTTGTCACTTTCATATGGTAAGCCTTGATATCCAGAAGTCTCTTGGCGCCTTCCAGGACATAAGCAAGATGGCCCAGAATGTTCTTCAGATCCTGACTTGTCTCATAAGACACATCTGTAAAAAGACCAAAAGCAGCTACATAGGCAAAAGTCTGGCTGTTAAATCTGCCTACGTCGCATCTGTAAATCTCTTCCTTCATGATCATAGATGCCGCATCCAGCATATTTTTCGGCATAAAAAGGCTGTTGGCAAAGTCATTGGTGCTTCCTGCCGGTATGTATCCGACCGGAACCTTGCTTCCCATCTCGGTAATTCCTGTAACCACTTCATCCAGCGTGCCGTCACCGCCGCTGCAGACGATCAGATCCACCTTGTCTGCATATTTCTTCACCTGTTCATAGGCATCCTTCGGGGCCTGAGTTGCGCGGATGATCACCTCATAACCGCCTTTATTAAAGATATCTACTATATCCATCAGAGATGTCTTGATCTTGCCCTTCCCTGCTTTGGGATTAAAAATAAATACCAGTTTTTTCTCCAACTTCATTCCTCTTTTTCATTACCATTTATTTTACACATAAAATTAATTCACATATGATACTATAAAAAAAAGAGGGCAAAATGTCAACGCTTTTGCCTTCTTTTATAGTCTTTTTAGAATTAAAACAAGCTAAATTTTTTTGGTCTGTTCTGCTTATTTTTGGAAAAACTGAAGCATTTCTTTTCCATTTTTTATATTCTTCCTGCTTAAGCCTCACGCACAGCGTCTTTCATAGACTTTACATAATCCTTTACATATGGGACGCAGTTTTCTCCATGTGCGGCACAAATTTTCACAATGGCGGAGCCTACAATCGCACCGTCAGACTGGGCAGCCATTTTCTTTGCCTGCTCCGGGGTGGAGATGCCGAAGCCTACTGCACAGGGAATGTCCTTTGCAGCTTTTACCAGCTTCACCATCGCTCCGATATCGGTGGTGATCTGGGTTCTGGTTCCGGTTACGCCAAGGGAGGAAACGCAGTATACGAAGCCATTTGCCTCTTTTGCAATCCGGGTGATCCGGTCGTGGGATGTGGGGGCGATCAGGGAAATCAGCTCCAGACCATACTGTTTGCAGACCACGTCGAACTCCTCTTTTTCCTCAAAAGGTACATCAGGAAGAATCAGTCCATCCATTCCAATTTCTGCTGCTTTCCTGATGAAACGCTCTGTTCCATAGGAAAAAACAACGTTTGCGTAAGTCATAAATACCATTGGGATACTGGTTTTTTTACGGATTTTTACCACCATGTCAAAGATCTTGTCTGTGGTTACTCCGCCGCTTAGTGCACGCACATTGGCTTCCTGGATCACAGGACCTTCTGCTGTCGGATCGGAAAACGGGATTCCAAGCTCAATAAGGTCTGCCCCTGCTTCCTCCATTGCATAGACAAGCTGCTCGGTGATCTCCAGAGATGGATCCCCGCAGGTGATAAATGGGATAAATGCTTTTCCTTTTGCAAATGCTTCTGAAATTCGGTTACTCATGGATATCCTCCCCTCTGTATCTTGCGATTGCTGCACAGTCTTTGTCGCCCCGGCCGGAAATGGTGATAACTACGCACTGATCCTTGCCCATCTGCGGCACGATTTTTCTTGCATAGGCAACAGCGTGGGCGCTTTCAATGGCAGGAATGATTCCTTCTGTTTTGGAAAGATATTCAAAGGCTTCTACTGCTTCTTCATCTGTTACGGGTACATACTGGGCGCGGCCAGTGTCGTAAAGGTGGGCATGCTCCGGTCCGATTCCCGGATAATCCAGTCCTGCGGAAATGGAGTAAACCGGCGCGATCTGTCCGTACTCGTCCTGGCAGAAATAGGATTTCATTCCATGGAAGATTCCAAGTCTGCCAGTGGCAATGGTGGCTGCGGTCTCTGCAGTGTTTACGCCGCGGCCTGCTGCCTCGCAGCCGATCAGCTGTACTTCTTTGTCTTCAATAAAGTGGTAAAAGGTTCCGATGGCATTGGAGCCGCCGCCTACACAGGCAAGGACTGCATCTGGAAGCCTGCCTTCTTTTTCCAGCATCTGTTCTTTGATTTCTTTGGAGATAACTGCCTGGAAATCGCGGACAATGGTTGGGAAAGGATGAGGGCCCATAACGGAGCCCAGTACATAATGGGTGTCTGCTATACGGTTTGTCCATTCACGCATGGTCTCGGATACGGCATCTTTCAGGGTGGCAGTTCCAGAGGTTACAGGATGAACTTTTGCTCCAAGGAGACGCATCTTATATACATTTAACGCCTGGCGCTCGGTGTCTTCTTTTCCCATGAATACCTCGCATTCCATTCCCATAAGGGCTGCTGCAGTGGCTGTGGCTACACCGTGCTGTCCGGCTCCGGTTTCCGCGATGACACGGGTTTTGCCCATTTTTTTTGCAAGAAGCACCTGACCTAAGACGTTGTTGATCTTGTGGGCACCGGTGTGGTTTAAGTCTTCTCTTTTTAAATAAACCTTTGCGCCGCCAAGGTCTTCGGTCATGTGAGCTGCGTAGTAGAGACGGGATGGTCTTCCTGCGTATTCATTTAAAAGTTCTGTAAGCTCCCGGTTGAATTCCGGATCGTCTTTATAGTGGTTGTAGGCTTCTTCCAGTTCGATCACCGCGTTCATCAGGGTTTCGGGAATATACTGGCCGCCGTGGATTCCAAATCTTCCGTTTGACATAGTGTTGGTTCCTTTCGTTTCGCTGTTTTGTATATGAATTACTTTCTTCACTCTAAATCTGCTTCCCGCTCTTTTCTGTATGCTTCCAGCGTATTAATCTGCTTCAGCATACGGGCAATCTGCTGGATTTTCGCCCGGTCTTTTCTTCCATCGGTTTCCAGGCTGCTGCTTAGATCTACAGCCCATGGGTGTAAGGTTCCGATGGCGCTGCGGAGGTTTTCGGGACCGATTCCTCCGGCAAGAAAGAATGGGCGGCGGACTGGGGGAACCAGGGTCCAATCGAAAGGTTCGCCGGTTCCTCCTGCTCCCTGGTCTAAGAGGATGTAGTCGGCAGGGCTTCGAAGGGCCCGCTGTACATCTTCGGGTGTTTTTATGGAAAAGGCCTTGATGACAGGCTTTCCGGTCATATTCTGGATTTTTTCGATGTAGTCTTCGTCTTCATCCCCGTGAAGCTGGGCTGCCCATAGGGTGCCATCTCTTAATAAGGAAATGGGGAGTTCCGGGGCAGCGTTTACGAATACGCCTACAGGAAGGATTTCCTTGTCCAGTCCCTTAACCAGGACTTTGACCCGTTCTGCCGTAAGGCTTCGTCTTCTTCCTGGAACTTCAATTATGAATCCCGCAAAATCCGGTTTTGCTTCATTTACGATTTCAATATCCTCTTTGCAGGTCAGGCCGCAAATTTTTAATTTTGCCATACTGTTTCGTTCCTTTTCATTAATTTTTTATTTTCCAACTATTTTATCAGCACATTATACATCTCCGATTGCCAGAGCGTGTTTGAAAAAGGCTTTCTGCAAGATGTGCGTCACAATTTGTGGGAGATTTTGCCCGGATGAGGACGCCGTAGTTGGCTACGGCAACCGAATTCGGGTGAAATATACCGCAAAGTGGGACGTGCATGGAATATCACTTATCACCATGAATCAGCTCAGACAATCCCTGCATTTAATGCCCCAAGTGCCGCTTTCTTGTCAGGGCTGCGCATTAAGGTCTCCCCGATCAGGACTGCATCTACTTTGTTTTCATATAATATACGGATATCCTCCGCTGTCTTAATACCACTTTCTGAAACAAACACCGTATCAGCCGGTGCCATGTTCCGCAGTCTGATACTATTTCCCATATCAACGGTAAAATCATGGAGATTCCGGTTGTTCACTCCCACGATTTTTGCTCCAAGCTTCAAAGCACGGTCCACTTCCCACTGATCATGAGCTTCTACCAGAGCATCCATTCCCAGCTCCTGTGCCAGTTCCCCAAAGGCTTTTAACTGGCTGTTATCAAGAATCGCACAAATCAGAAGTACAGCGGAAGCCCCAAATGCTTTTGCCTGGTAGAGCATGTACTCATCTACTGTAAAATCCTTTCGAAGCACCGGAATATTCACTGCCTGGGAAATTTCCTGCAAATACCTGTCTGCGCCCTGGAAATAAAAGGGCTCTGTGAGGCAGGAGATTGCAGAAGCACCGGCCTGCTCATATTCCTTTGCAATGTCCAGATAAGGAAAATCTGGTGCGATCAATCCTTTTGAAGGAGACGCTTTTTTTACTTCACAGATGTAAGACATTCCCGGCTTTTTTAATGCCTCCAGAAAAGAGATTTTTTCCTCGGCATGTTTCGCCAGATTGGAATTCTGCTGTGAGATAAGTTCCCTTAATGGGACTTTAAATTTTTCCTCCGCAATACGCTCTTTTGTGCGCGCTGCTATCTCGTTTAAAATACTCATTCTATCTCCTGTAAAACTCTCTGTGATGTCATTCTCTCTTGTCGTCATCTTTATCCAAATGAGTTATATTGTTATTCTTTTCTGTGTTATTTTGTTTTGCAATGTGATTATTGTCATTTTTGTTATTATTTGTGTTTACTCATTACTCCTGGTTGCTCTTTTCTATAAATTCTTCCAGTTTCTTCAGGGCAGCCCCACTGTCGATCAGCTGCTCTGCCATCTTCACACCTGCTTCAATGGAAGCTGCTTTGCCTGCAATATAATGTGCGGCACCAGCATTCAGACAAACTGCATGACGTTTCGCCCCTGTCTCTTTGCCTTCCAGAATTGCTTTTGTGATTTCGGCGTTCTCCTGCGGGGTTCCTCCCTGAAGCTCCTCTTTTGTGCAGCGCTCATAACCAAACTGCTCCGGAGTGAGTACATAGGATGTAAATTTGCCATCTTTGATCTCGCATACAGAAGTCGGTGCACTCATGGAAATTTCATCCAGACTGTCCTGTCCGAAGACAACCATTCCTCTTGTTACTCCAAGATTTGCCATGACCTGCGCAAGAGGCTCAACAAGGGCTTCATCATAAACACCCATCAGCTCCATATTGGCGCCAGCCGGGTTGCTTAACGGTCCAAGAATATTAAATACAGTACGGATTCCCAGCTCTTTACGGATTGGAGCCACATACTTCATTGCAATGTGATAGTTCTGTGCAAACAGGAAGCAGATTCCGATTTTTTCCAGAAGTTCCTGGCTTTTTTCCGGTGGAATTGTGATCTTAACGCCCAGAGCTTCCAGCACATCTGCGGCTCCGGATTTTGAAGAAGCAGCTCTGTTTCCATGCTTTGCTACCGGTACACCTCCTGCTGCGATCACAAGGGAGGCAGTGGTGGAAATGTTAAAGGAATTGGAGCCGTCTCCACCAGTACCTACGATTTCCAGTACATCCATGTCATGAAGCAGCTTGATGCAGTGTGCTCTCATGCCTGCCGCGGAAGCGGTAATCTCATCAATAGTTTCCCCTTTCAACGCCAGAGCAGTCAGATAGGCTGACATTTGTACCGGAGTAGCTTTTCCGCTCATAATCTCGTCCATTACCTCTTCTGCTTCCAGATAGGTTAAGTTCTGTTTCTTCGATAATTTGATAATACTTTCTCTGATCATTTTTTCTGCTCCTCTCTGATGTTGTCCTTTATAAATTGTCAAATCTGACTTGCGCTTCCAGAGCGTGTTTGAAAAATCATTCCCGCAATCTGCACGCCCCACTTTGCGGTATATTTTGCCCGAATTCGGTTTCCGTAGCCCGCTACGGCTCCCTCATCCGGACAAAATCTCCCACAAATTGTGACGCACATCTTGCAGAAAGCCTTTTTCAAACACGCTCTAGAAAATTCTCAATCATCTTCCTTCCATCGGGAGTCATAACAGACTCCGGATGAAACTGCACACCGTAAACCGGATATTCCTTATGCTCCACTGCCATGATTTCTCCATCTTCTGCTCTGGCTGTCACAACCAGCTCCTCCGGAAGAGTCTCTTCTATTGCTGCCAGGGAATGATATCTTGCTGCCGGGAACTTTTCCGGAAGTCCTTTAAACAGGACATTGGAACCGCACTGGATCATCTCATCTCTTTTCCCATGCTTCAGTTCTTTTGCATAGGAAACCACTCCGCCAAAGGCTTCGCAGATGCTCTGATGTCCCAGACACACACCCAGAATTGGGATTTTTCCAGCGAACTCTTTGATCACCGGAATACAGATGCCTGCCTCCTCCGGTCTTCCAGGACCCGGGGAAAGAACAATTGCTTCTGGTATCAACTTCTCTATTTCTCCCAGGGAAATTTCGTCATTTCGAACCACCTGAATATCCGGATTAACGGACCCGATCAGCTGATACAGGTTATAGGAAAAGCTGTCGTAATTATCAATCAGTAAAATCATTCTAATCCCTCCTCTGCCTGGCTGATGGCCCTTACCACCGCTCTTGCCTTATTCTGGCACTCTTCAAATTCTTTTTCCGGTACGCTGTCTGCCACGATTCCGGCTCCCGACCGGATACAGATTTCATCTTTTTTCTTATATACCAGACGGATTGCAATGCACACATCCAGATTTCCTGTGAAATCCACATATCCGATTGCACCGCCGTAAATGCCTCTCTTGCTTTGTTCCAGTTCCTGAATGATCTGGCAGGCACGGAATTTCGGTGCCCCTGAAAGGGTTCCTGCAGGTAAGATGGCATCCACCGCGTCTATGGCATCTTTACCCTTTTTGATGGTTCCTGTTACTGTGGAGCCCAGGTGCATGACACAGGAATAACGTTCCACAGTCAGATATTTTTCTACTTTTACGCTGCCAAGCTCACTGATTTTTCCAATATCGTTTCTTCCCAGATCCACAAGCATGTTGTGCTCGGCAAGCTCTTTTTCATCCTGAAGAAGATCCGCTTCCAGTGCTTTGTCCTCTTCCGGTGTTTTTCCTCGCGGCCTTGTTCCTGCCAGTGGGAAAGTGCTTAACTTGCCATGATCTAATTTCACCAGTGTCTCCGGGGAGGCACCTGCGATTTCAATGTCATCACTGGAAAAATAGAACATGTAGGGGGATGGGTTGGTAGCTCTCAGAACACGGTAAGTATCAAACAGGCTGCCCTCTGCTTTTGCCCTCATGGGGTTTGACAAAACCACCTGGAAAATATCGCCCTCGTGGATATAATGCTTCGCCGTTTCCACCATCTGGCAATATTTTTCTTTAGCGAACTGAGGCTGGATTTCAGATTTAAGCCTGATCGGAGGAAAGATTTTTTTCTCACCCTTTTTGATCAGCTCTGTCATTTCTTCCAGTTTTTCACAGGCCTGTTTATAGGACTTTTCCAGATCATCTGTCATCACACCTGTAATAAGAAGAACCTTCTGACGGTAGTGGTCGAATGCGATCACATCATTAAACAGCATCAGATCCAGATCCCGGAAATCCTGCTGTTCCTTATCTTTTAGTTCCAGCTTGGGCTCACTGTATTTGATGTAATCGTAGGAGAAGTAACCTACCAGACCGCCGGTAAATGTGGGCATATCGTCCATAACCGGACTTTTGTACTGACTGATGATTTCACGGATGGCATCGCCTGGATGGGCAACCTGTCGAACCTCTTCTGTACTGCTTTCTGTACTGCTTTCTGCAGCATTGCCGCTTCTACCAAAAGTTTCCGTCTTACTGGTTTTTCGAATTCGCAGGATTCCGTCTGTACAGGTGATTTCCATGGAAGGGTCATATCCCAGAAAAGAATACCTGCCCCACGCTTCGCTCTGGCTGGCGCTTTCCAGCAGATAGCAGTGATGACTTGCCTTTTGCAGAATCCGCATCATCTCTACTGGTGTGTAGCTGTCTGCGTATAACTCTTTGCAGATTGGAATTCTTTTGTAATCTCCTGCTGCCATTTCCCTGATCTTATCAAATGTTGGATACATAGAACACCTCCCGATTTATTTCCTGAACAGTGCACGCGCCGCATCCTCGCAGAGCGTTTTTAGGTGTAACAGGAACATTACGGAGTAATTTTCTAGTACACAAAAAACCCGTCCAGGACAGAATTTCCATATCTGTCAAGGACGGGTCTGAATATTCACCCGCGGTGCCACCTTGCTTCACGATAAAATCGTGCTCTTAACGGAATACCATCATATTCCTGACAACTGACGTATGTCCTACGTCGCATAATACTTGGCTTCTGCAGAATCTACTTTCATGCTTCAATCAGATATGTCTGCAATTCTCTGCATTTGTTCTGCCTTTCCATGCGCCCTCAGCGGCCCATTTAACAAACTGCCTTACCGCCCGGCTCTCAGCCTCCCGGACTCTCTGTGGGTGCACGATTGTTTTTATTCCCGCTTCATCGGTTTAGTTCGTTGAATCGAATTTTTATTTAAAATAGCATACAGGCAATGAATTGTCAAGCAATTTTTTCATATTTTATAAACATTATGAACCATTTATGATAATGTCCTAATATACCATAAAGGAAAATGTCCCAATGTAGTATAATGCTTCCATCAACAG
>NZ_JADNDC010000033.1:0-51683 GCF_015551645.1 Ruminococcus sp. D54t1_190329_F1 | reverse complement strand
TCCCCCTCCCCTCGTTAAAAGTTCCTAAATAACCTCAGTTCCAGCCGACACACAGCATTTGGGCAATGTGTATTACTTCAGCGAGCCATTTCAGGCGCGTTCTTAGCGTAAGCGAAATCCAGCGCTTACGTAGACTTATGCGTGAGGGCTCTCCCGAACGCATTAGTCGCAGTTAGCGATTAGTTCGCTGGAGCGTTGCGCCGGCGAGTGAGTAATACACATTGTCCAAATGCGTCCGCATTGAAGAACTTTTAATCAACTAAATAGCAAATTAAAATAAAGGATAACGCTATATGGATATTAGAATTGAAAAAACCAGACAGAGTATTATAAATGCTTTTATAGAGTTGCGTTCTCATAAGGAGCTGGAGAGGATTACGATTAAGGAGTTGTGTGAGAAAGCGCAGATCAATAAATCTACATTTTATGCACATTATCAGGATATTTATCATCTCTCGGATACATTGGAAACGGAAGTTGTGGTATCAATTATGGAGAATCTCACTCATCCGGAGAGAGTACTGGACGATACTGCTTTTTTTTCCAGGGAACTGTTTATGGGGTTTCTGGCAAAGGATTCGCTGATTGGAATTTTGTTTTCGGGAAGCAGGAGTAAATGCCTGGTGCAGAAAATTGAAGCAGCTTTAAAGGAGCTGGTGTTTGGAGCTTACCCTCAATATCGGGATGACAAGGACATTAATATTATGCTCACTTACATTCTATATGGATGTTATTATGCGTTTTATGAAAACCGAAAATATGGAGATGTGCCAGTGCTTTCCAGTATTACAGAACTTACAGGCAAGACGGCGCAGGCAGCATTAAAAATGATAAAAAAATAAAAGCACCTCAATGCACGCAACATTAAATATGATAAAAACTAAAAGCACCCTCGAAGTGTGCAACTTTGCAACTACTAAACAGTTACCTATTTTCATCGCAGGAGGTCAATAAATTGACAACAAACAATTCGAATATACAAGAAATAAATTCTGGTACTCCACCAGTATCTCCCTTACAAATTTTAAAAACTTACTTCGGATATGATTCCTTCCGGGAAGGACAAGGAGAAATTATAGATACCATTTTAAGTGGAAGAGATGCTCTGGCAATTATGCCGACAGGGGCCGGAAAATCCCTTTGTTATCAAGTTCCAGCGCTGCTTTTGCCAGGAATTACATTGGTGGTTTCACCGCTGATCTCACTTATGCAGGATCAGGTGAAATCTCTGAATGAAGCAGGAATTCACGCGGCTTATATTAATTCCTCACTGACTGAGGGACAGATTAATAAGGCTCTTTCTTTCGCTGCGCGAGGTGTCTATAAGATTATTTACGTAGCACCAGAACGACTGGAAACAGCTTCATTTCTAAGCTTCGCGCTACATACTCCTATCTCCATGGTAACTGTAGACGAGGCCCACTGTATCTCCCAATGGGGACAGGATTTCCGTCCAAGTTACTTAAAAATCATAGATTTTGTGGAACAGCTGCCTGGCAATCCGATCATCAGTGCCTTCACTGCCACCGCAACAGAAGTGGTAAAAAATGACATTACAAGGATCCTGAAACTGAAGAATCCCAACGTTGTTGTCACTGGTTTTGACAGAGAAAATCTCTATTATCAAGTGGAACATCTCACTGGAAAGCAGAAGGACATCTTTATCCAAAATTACATAGAAACCCACCCAAACGAAAGTGGAATCATCTACTGTGCCACCAGAAAAAACGTGGATACTTTGTATGAGAAATTATTGAAACAAGGCGTCTCTGTAACCCGTTACCACGCTGGAATGAGCAACGATATCCGCAAGAAAAGCCAGGATGATTTCATCTACGACCGTGCTCAGGTAGTCATCGCCACAAATGCCTTTGGTATGGGAATTGACAAGTCCAACGTGCGCTTCGTCATCCATTACAACATGCCTCAGAGCATGGAAAACTACTACCAGGAAGCCGGACGTGCCGGAAGAGACGGCGAACCAGCTAAATGCATTATTCTCTTCTCCGCCCAGGATGTGATGATCAGCAAACTGCTTCTTGGAAGCAAAGACTTCGAGGGCATGGATTTCCAGGAAATCGACCAGGTAAAGCGCCAGGATTCCCGCCGCCTCCAGCTTATGGAAGGCTACTGCATGACTACCTCCTGCCTGCGCAATTACATTCTGGAATACTTCGGCGAAACCACAGATACCCCCTGCGACAATTGCGGTAACTGCCACCAGGAATTTGAAGAACTTGACATGACCCAGGACGCCAAATTGGTAATCAGCTGCATCACCGAAATGCGCGGCCGCTACGGTCAGGCTCTTGTAACCGGCACCCTCCTTGGCTCCAAAAAAGCCCGCCTGAAAGACATCGGTGCCACCTCCTACAACTGCTATGCCAAACTGGAAAACCGCACCGAAGCTGACCTCCGGCTCCTTATAAGCCAGATGATCCGCATGGGCTATATCATTCAGACTGAGGGCGAATATAGTGTCCTAAAAGTAGGAAACATCGCAGATTTACAAACAAAAAATATCAAAATTATAGTAAAGAAATTCAAAGAAAAAGAGAAAATATCAGCCTCAAAGAAACGCAAAAATCCATTCGAAAAAGACAGTTTTTCCGCTTTCAAAGTGGGTTCATCCGCTGGCACCACCGCCGCAAACTCCAGCCGTAACTCCGCTCTTTTCGAGACCTTACGCCAGCTCCGCCTCCAAATTGCCAAAGAAGAATCCGTCCCGCCCTACATCGTCTTCACCGACAAAACCCTTATCGACATGTGCGAGAAACTCCCCCAGAATGAGGACGAAATGCTTAACGTATCCGGCGTAGGACAGAATAAGCTTAAGAAATATGGACAGCGATTTTTACAGAAAATCTCCTCGTTTCTATCCACTAATCATTAAACATTACATTGCTGTTTAGGGTGTTGGCATCCAGCCAGTACACAGCATTTGGGCAATGGGTATTACTCCAGCGAACCATTTCAGGCGCGCCCTTAGCGTAGATGAAATCCAGCGCTTACGAAGACTTAGGAGTGACGGCTCTCCGGAACTCCTTAGTCGCAGTTAGCGATTAGTTCATCGTAGCGTTGCGCCGGCGAGTGAGTAATACACATTGTCCAAATGCGTCCCTCCTGAAGAACTTTTAACCAACTAAATAGCAACTTAAAAGAGGCCATTGCGAACTCATTTCCAGTCCGCAACGGCCTCCCCTTAAGGAGTTTTATTTACTTTCTTTCACGCTCTTAAATCGCCCCAAGAATCCGTCTGGCATTATCAATCCTCTCCTGCGTAGGAGGTTTCACGCCCTCCAGCGGATAAGGAATCCCCAGCTTTTCCCATTTAAAAATGCCAAGAGTATGATACGGAAGAACTTCCACGCGCTCAACGTTTTTCAGTGTATGGATAAAATCCGCCAGCTGGTGCAGATACTCATCCTTGTCACTGCCCCCCGGTACTAACACATGCCGGATCCAAACAGGCTTACCCATATCCGAAAGCTCACGGGCCATGGCAAGAATATTCGCATTGGTCTGCCCGGTAAGCTTCACATGCTCCTGCTCATTGATCTGCTTGATATCCAGAAGCAGAAGATCTGTATACTTCATCAGCTCCAGCCACTTAGAATGCCACGGCACCTTAGTCGTATAAGGATTTCCGCTGGTATCCAAAGTAGTATGGACTCCCGCTTCCTTTGCCTTACGGAAAAGCTCTGTGAGAAAATCCATCTGCAAAAGTGGTTCCCCGCCGCTCACCGTGATACCACCCTTATCTCCCCAGTAAGACTTAAACCGAAGTGCTGTCTTCAAAAGCTGATCCGTAGTGTACTCTTTTCCATCTGTCATATTCCAGGTATCCGGATTATGGCAGAACTGACAACGCATAGCACAGCCAGAAAGAAAAATCACATATCTCACTCCAGGTCCGTCCACAGACCCGAAGCTCTCCAGAGAATGAACATAGCCTTTTAACATTTCTAATTCCTTTGCATTCATATTTATAAAAAGGACATGCAACCTCTAACATATATTGTATTGCATGCCCTTTTGTTTCGCCGATACTATTTTAAAATATCAGACTTACATTCTGTCGTGGCAGGTTCTGGCAATAACATCCAGCTGCTGCTCTCTTGTCAGATCGATAAACTTAACTGCATAACCGGAAACACGGATAGTGAAGTTTGCATACTCCTCTTTTTCCGGATGCTCCATAGCATCGATCAGTTTCTCTTTGCCAAATACATTTACGTTCAGGTGATGTGCACCCTGGTTGAAATATCCGTCCAGTACATGTACCAGATTATCTGTACGCTCTTCATCACTATGTCCAAGAGCTTCCGGATTAATGGTCTGTGTATTGGAAATTCCATCCAGTGCATCCTCATAGTCAAGCTTTGCAACAGAGTTCAGGGAAGCAAGAAGTCCGTTCTGCTCTGCGCCGTAGGATGGGTTTGCACCAGGTGCCAGAGGCTCTCCAGCCTTTCTTCCATCCGGAAGAGCTCCGGTAGCTTTACCATAAACAACGTTAGAGGTAATGGTAAGAATAGAAGTGGTTGGCTTGGAATCACGGTAGGTATGGATGTGTTTCAGTTTATCCATGAAGGTGGAAAGCAGATTTCTTGCAATCTCATCTGCTCTGTCATCATCATTACCGTAGCGTGGGAAATCACCCTCAACCTGGAAATCAGTGGTAATTCCATCCTCATCACGGATAGCTTTTACCTTCGCATACTTAATAGCAGACAGAGAATCTACTACATGTGAAAATCCAGCAATACCTGTTGCAAAAGAACGCTCAACCTTTGTATCGATAAGCGCCATCTCAGCTGCCTCATAGTAATATTTATCATGCATATAGTGGATCATGTTCAGAGTTCCTACATACAGATGAGCCAGCCAGTCCATCATCTGGTCATATTTCTGCATAACCTCATCATAATCAAGATACTCGGAAGTGATCGGCTTGTACTCCGGTCCTACCTGAGTCTTTAACTTCTCATCCACACCACCGTTGATCGCGTAAAGGAGGCATTTTGCAAGATTTGCACGAGCTCCAAAGAACTGCATTTCCTTACCAGTCTCAGTTGCAGATACACAGCAGCAGATAGAATAATCATCGCCCCATACCGGACGCATAACATCATCGTTCTCATACTGGATAGAACTTGTTGTAACAGAAATATTAGCAGCATATTTCTTGAAGTTTTCCGGCAGCTTGGAAGAATAAAGAACAGTAAGGTTTGGCTCCGGAGCCGGTCCCATATCCTCAAGAGTATGAAGGAAACGATAGTCATTCTTGGTAACCATATGGCGTCCGTCAACACCAATACCTGCAACCTCAAGAGTTGCCCATACCGGGTCACCGGAGAACAGCTGGTTGTAGGACTCAATTCTTGCAAATTTAACCATACGGAATTTCATTACCATGTGGTCAACAAGCTCCTGTGCCTCTTTCTCAGTGATCACGCCATTCTTAAGGTCTCTTTCAATATAGATATCAAGGAATGTGGAGATACGTCCAACACTCATTGCAGCACCATTCTGGGTCTTAATTGCTGCAAGATATCCAAAGTACAGCCACTGGAATGCCTCATGAGCATTCTTTGCAGGCTCTGAAATATCATAACCATAGACCTTTGCCATCTCTTTCATTCCTTTAAGAGCGCGGATCTGATCTGCGATTTCCTCACGAAGCTGGAAATCATAACGTCTCATACCCTGGCGGTCGCTGTCTGCAAAGTCTTTCTCCTTGCCTGCGATCAGAGCGTCAATACCGTACAGAGCCACACGTCTGTAATCGCCAACGATACGTCCACGTCCATAAGTATCCGGAAGTCCGGTAAGGATGTGGCTGTGACGTGCTCTTTTCATTTCTGGTGTATAAATGTCAAAAACGCCCTGGTTATGTGTTTTGAACTCATATTTTGTAAACATATCGTGGATCTGAGGATCTACCTTGTAGCCGTACATTTCGCATGCCTGCTCAGCCATTTTGATTCCGCCGTATGGCATAAATGCACGTTTCAGAGGCTTGTCTGTCTGAAGTCCTACAACCTTCTCAAGATCCTTCAGGTCTTCAGAAATATATCCTGGTCCGTATGCGGTCAGGCCTGTGACAACCTTTGTCTCCATGTCAAGCACACCATTGTTGGCACGCTCTGCTTTCTGCAGCTCCTGCAGCTTTCCCCACAGTTTGTCAGTAGCCTCGGTCGGGCCTTCCAGGAAAGAATCGTCTCCGTCATAAGGGGTATAATTGTGACGGATAAAATCACGAACGTTAATCTGTTCTTTCCAACGACTTCCTTCGAAGCCTTCCCACTGTGCAAAATCTTTCATTCTTGTACCTCTTTCTTTATTTTATAGTTCTCCGCGTATATTGAAGAATTGTTATTAGTTTAACGATTGTAGTATACGAGATTGTTATTTCTTAGTCAATCGGTTTGGGGAATGCTTTTAATAAAGTACAATTTATCTGGTAAAAAATGGATTTCCCTATATATAAGTCCTATATTCTGTACTTTAATTCATTTTTCCATTTGTAAGTCCCATTTTCACTGTAGTAAATACAGAGAAATATTCTCGATATACTTTGTTAAATTTTATCAACTTAATTGAAGGGGCTATCGCTTAACGAATGAATTTTCGTGAAGCTCTCGATGGTCTTATCTGTATCGCCATGTTCAATGCCATCGCGGAGCGTGTTGCTGTGAACGAAGTGGACAATAACTTATACTCCTTTCTGCTTGCTAAAAATTTAAGTATTTGTTTTACTATTATCTTGTCATATGTTATCCTATTCTTACAACATTAAGGGGGAAACAAATGTAATGGAAAAGAAATCAAACCATTTTTCAGGACAGCTTGGTTTTGTCCTGGCTGCAGCCGGAAGTGCTGTAGGAGTGGGAAATTTGTGGAGATTCCCATACCTTGCCGCAAAGGACGGAGGCGGCTTATTTTTAATTATCTACCTGATTCTGGTACTAACCTTCGGATTTGCCCTTCTCACCTCTGATATTGCCATCGGACGGCGTACACAGAAGAGTGCCATCGGAGCCTATACCCAGATGCGTCCCAGATGGAAGTTCCTGGGAATCCTTACCTTCCTTGTACCAGTGCTTATTATGACCTATTACGCGGTCATCGGCGGATGGATTACCAAATATGCGGTGGTATACATAACCGGTCAGGCACAGGCAGCTGCCGCAGATGACTATTTTACAGCCTTTATCACCTCTTCCACTTCACCGGTGATCTTCGCACTGCTTTTCATGGGTGTTACTGCTTTCATTGTATACAATGGCGTGGAAAAGGGAATTGAAAAAGTATCCAAATGGATGATGCCGGTCCTACTGGTTCTGGTTGTAGTGATTGCTGTGTATTCTCTTACGATTTCACACACGGATGCTTCCGGTCAGCTTCGCACCGGCTTACAGGGATTTCTTTACTACCTGACGCCGGACCTTGAAGGACTGACTGTGCAGCGTTTTCTGCAGATTCTGCTGGATGCCATGAGCCAGCTGTTCTTTTCACTCAGTGTATCCATGGGAATTATGATCACCTACGGCTCCTATGTAAAACCTGAAGTGAACCTGAACAAAGCGATCAATCAGATTGAAATTTTTGACACAGGTGTTGCCTTTCTTGCAGGTGCCATGATCATCCCGGCTGTATATGTGTTTTCCGGCACTGAGGGAATGGGTGCCGGACCAAGCCTGATGTTTATTTCCCTGCCAAAGGTATTTTCTGCAATGGGAAAAGCTGGTACCTTCGTAGGAATCCTGTTTTTCGTAACTGCTATTTTTGCAACCTTGTCTTCCTGTATTTCCGTACTGGAATCTATTACTGCAAACTGCATGGAAATTTTTCATACCAGCCGTAAAAAAACAGTTCTTGTTTTATCTGTGATCTACCTTGCAGCTTCCGCAGTTATCGCTTTAGGATACAGTATTTTCTATGTGGAAGTGAAGCTTCCGAACGGTTCTGTAGGACAGCTTCTTGATATTATGGATTACATCAGCAACAGTGTTATGATGCCGTTTATTGCACTGCTTTCCACGATTCTCATCGGCTGGGTCGTAACGCCGGATTATGTGATTAGCGAAATGGAAAGAAGCGGGGATAAGTTCCGTAGGAAAAAATTGTACCGCGTCATGATCCGCTTTGTTGCACCGGTTATGATGTTTATTCTGTTTTTACAGTCTACAGGGATTTTATCTTAAACTGCAGAGCATGTTTGAGGAAGACTTTCTGCAAGATGTGCCTCACAATTTGTGAAAGATTATATTGTAAAAAACATCCAGCCTGCCATCGTTATATGGAGACTGGATGTTTTTTATAATTTGTAATTGTAAAGATACTGAAGCTTTATTAATTTCTCACTGCCAGCGGTGTTCTGCCTCTTCGATTTCCTCAATAAACATTAAAAGGAAGCTGATGAGAAGCAGGATGCTGGATACCCAGATGGCTCTTTCGCCGTAAGCCATTGAAAGTCTGCCGCCAATTCCTGCGCCAATGGCAAACAGGAAAATAATGGCGAAGTAGCATAAGGCCTGACGAAGCAGGCGTGGCTTTCTTTCACGCATGTAAGCGGAAAGAGCGGCAGTGCCGCTTCTCAGATTTCCGATACACATGGTGCTGGCATAGGCATTTCCTTCAACCTTTCGGAAGGTCTGCACCTGAAGGGCGCAGGAGAAGGATACCAGGGTGGTGGCAAGCACGTTCAGGTTCCCTGGGATGAAGCCAACCAGAAACAGCAGGATGATCTCTACCAGAAGGATTCCCTGGCGCCAGTGAAGGCGTCTGGCATAGCGGAATTTTTCCTGAATGCGTTCCGCTAACAGAACTCCAAGAAAGAATGCGGTCAGGGGAATGAGATAATGCAATCCTGCTTTCACTTCGCCGTTCATAAACCGCTCACTCATCAGTACCACGTTTCCGGTCTGGGCGTTGGAGAAAACGCCATCGCGGGTAAAATAGGTATAGGCATCCTGAAATCCTCCTGACACTGCAAGGAATGCACTGTTTATGAATGCTTCTGAGGTCTGTACCCTTTTATGATGGTCCATAATAAGCTCCTTCTTTCGTCTTTCGTATACATATCTTCAGATTATAGAATAAATAATGCTTTCTGTAAACATCTATTTTGATATGTGGAGTATATATATCTTATATGCCTGGAGCGTATTTGAAAAAGACTTTCTGCAGGATTTCCGTCACAATTATTAGTTTTCTTTATGCGCTTCCAGATACTCTTTTCTTCCCTCTTCATAAAGATTGTTGCCTTCGCTGTCAATAATGACTACAAGGGGCATATCTTCTACGTAAAGCTTACGGAGAGCTTCTGCGCCCAGATCCTCGTATGCGATAAGCTCCGCTTTTTTGATACATTTGGCAAGAAGGGCGCCGGCACCGCCGATGGCTCCGAAGTAAACACCGTGATATTTTTTCATGGCTTCTACTACTTCAGGCAAACGCGCTCCTTTGCCGATCATTCCGCGGGCTCCTACAGACATCATGGTTGGTGCGTAGGCATCCATACGGCCGCTGGTAGTTGGTCCGGCAGATCCGATGACCTGACCTGGTTTTGCAGGAGTTGGACCTACATAATAAATAGTTGCATCTGTTGGATCAAAAGGAATCTTTTCGCCTTTTGCAAGAGCCTCACACATACGCTTGTGACCTGCGTCACGGGATGTGTAGATGGTTCCGGTAAGGAGAACCTGATCTCCTGCGTGAAGGGTTTTTGCCAGTTCTTCCGTCAGAGGCAGTGTAATATGTCTTCTTTCCATGATCAGATCACCTCCGTTTTGTGGCGGGTAACGTGGCAGTTGATGTTGACTGCACATGGCATTCCCGCAATGTGAGTAGGCATTGTCTCAATGTTCAGGCCGATGGCTGTGGTTTTTCCGCCAAAGCCCTGTGGTCCGATTCCAAGCTTGTTTACTTTCTCCAGCATTTCATCTTCCAGCTCTGCATAGAATGGATCAGGATTGTGGGAATCCAGAGGACGCATCAGTGCCTTCTTTGCAAGAAGAGCACATTTGTCAAAGGTTCCGCCGATTCCAACCCCTACAACCATCGGAGGGCATGGATTCGGGCCTGCTGTCTCAACGACTTCCAGAATGAAATCTTTGATTCCCTGAAGTCCTGCAGATGGCTTGAACATACGAATCATACTCATATTCTCACTTCCGAAGCCTTTCGGGCCCACTGTGATCTTCACTTTATCGCCAGGAACGATTTCTGTATAAATCATAGCCGGTGTATTGTCTCCTGTGTTTCCACGACGTACAGGATCTTTTACAACAGATTTGCGAAGATATCCGTTTGTATATCCGCGGCGTACACCTTCATTGATGGCATCAGTAAGATCTCCGCCAACAAAGTGCACATCCTGTCCGATTTCCAGGAACACACATGCCATTCCTGTATCCTGACAGATCGGTACATTTTCGTTATCTGCAATATCAAAATTCTCGATAATATTGTCAAGAATACCCTTGGCAATCTCTCCGTCTTCGCATGCGCGACATGTTTTGATAGCGCATTTTACGTCTTCCGGAAGATGTTCGTTTGCTTCGATACAGAGTTTTTCGATGACGTCTGTAAGTCTGCTTACTTCTACTTCACGCATTTTGGTAAGCTCCCTTCTTTCATTTATGGCATACCGCCAAAAGGCGACATATCCTTTCACATTATATAAAAAGCTTCCGATACCGGCAATTTAACGGTACCGGAAGTTCTTTTTAACTATCTGGTTATTATCTCTGCTCATGACGGGCATAGTTTGGAAGCAGTAACGGAGATACTTTATCGGTCTCTGCTCCTGCTGCTTTTAACTCTTTCTCATATGCGTAAATATGATCCAGGTTCATTTCTCCCAGCTCTACCTCTTTGCATTTTGCAGCTGCCTTTTTACCGGCATTTCTTCCGAATACGATTACGTCCAGAAGAGAGTTACCCATCAGTCTGTTTCTTCCATGGATTCCGCCTGCAGCTTCTCCTGCAACCAGAAGGTTCGGGATTTCTTTGGTAAATCCGTCTCCATCGATTTCCAGACCACCGTTCTGGTAGTGAAGAGTAGGATAGATCACGATCGGCACTTTTCTCATGTCAACGCCGTAGTTCATGTACATACGGAACATTGCCGGGATTCTCTTCTCAATAGTTCCCTCTCCTCCAAGGATCTCAATCATCGGAGTATCCAGCCATACACCTTTCAGTCCGCCAGGAACCTCTACGCCACGACCTTCCTCACACTCACGGATAACACCGGAAGCATTGACGTCACGGGTTTCCAGAGGGTGAATATAGGCTTCTCCGTTTGCATTTACAAGCTGCGCGCCAACGGAACGAACTTTCTCTGTTACCAGTGCGCCAAGGATCTGGGACGGATAAATGGCACCAGTTGGATGGTACTGGATGGAATCCTGATAAAGAAGGGAAGCACCTGCTCGGTAACCAAGTACAAGACCATCTGCGGTTGCGCCGTAGTGGTTAGAGGTAGGGAATCCCTGATAGTGCATTCTTCCTGCTCCGCCGGTTGCAATGACAACTGTTTTTGCTCTTGCGACGGAGTAATCGCCGGTTTCCATGTTAAGAAGAACAGCACCTGCTGTCTGTCCTTTTTCATCTTTCAGAAGCTCCACAGCGGAAGTAAATTCTACTACCGGAATGCCAAGGTTCAGAACCTCGTCACGGATAGTACGCATGATTTCAGATCCGGAATAATCCTTTGCAGCATGCATTCTCTTTCTGGAGGTTCCGCCACCGTGTGTGGTGATCATGGTTCCATCGTCTTCTTTATCGAACTCAACGCCAAGATCGTTCAGCCATTTAATTGCATCCGGAGCTTCCATTACAAGTCTCTTTACCAGCTCTGGCTTTGCAGCAAAATGTCCGCCGCCGAAGCAGTCCAGATAATGCTGTACAGGAGAATCGTTTTCTTTGTCAGCTGCCTGGATTCCGCCTTCTGCCATCATGGTGTTGGCATCACCGATACGAAGCTTGGTCACGATCATAACGTTGGCACCTGCATTGTGTGCTTCGATGGCACAGGAGGAGCCTGCACCGCCGCCGCCGATTACAAGTACATCTACATCATAATCGATTTTGTTAAGGTCAATTTTTTCATTCAGAAGACGGCTTTCGGAGTGAAGCATTTCTGCCAGCTCCAGCGGTGCCTTCTGTCCTTTGTTTGGTCCTACTTTGATTTCTGCAAATGCATCCGGGTTATAGTCTGGATGGAATTTCTTAAGAAGAGCATCTTTCTCATCAGCGCTCAGACGTCTTGGCTCTGTTGCCATACGCTGTGCTCTTGTAGCCTCTACCTTTTTGATGGATTCCATCATATTTTCTGGATATGGTGCGTACATGTTTTTATGCCCTCCTTATTTCTCAATTTCTCTGTTGTTATAAAGTTCTTCCATGTCTGTGATCGGTTTCTGCATGATCTGCTCGATCAGATCATCGTATTTGCCTTCATGGATCTCTTCTACACGTTTTTCAAGATGCTCACTCTTAGGAGCAATGTATTTTCCTGTGAGACGTCTTGCAAGAAGACCTACCATCGGGTGAGAGATACCTGCCGGACATCTTACGGAACAGCATCCGCAGCTTACGCAGTCAAAGGATTCTTCTGCACATTTCTCAAGCTCGCCTCTCTGTGCATATGCGATGTACTGCATTACATTTAAGCCCTGGGTACATGCTTTTGTACATGCGTTACAGCCGATACAGCTGTAAATTTCCGGGTAGAGCTCCATCATGACCTGCTGGTTTGGCTGAAGGTCTTCGATGTTGTAGAGTCTCTTGTCTGTAGGGAAGAACGGGATGCTTGCTACATACATGCCTTCCTGTACCTGCGTCTGACAGGCAAGACAGGTTTTCAGTTCGTTGTCGCCTTTGATTCTGTAGATTGTGGCGCAGGCGCCGCAGAAGCCGTGACGGCAGCCGCAGCCGCGTTTTAAAGTGTATCCGGCATATTCCATGGCCGTCATAATGGTCAGGTCAGCTGGTACGGTGTATTTTTTACCGAAGAAATATACGTTTACCATATTTTCCATTTTGGGAGTTCCTTTCTTCTGATTGTCTAACTCTATCTCTTACAAATTGTGTTACTCAGGATAATAATAATTACAACATCTATGACAATTAAAACTAATAGCACATAAACAAAACTGGATGGCAAAAAGCTTTCAAATAGTCCGGTTATCAGAAGGAGAATAGCGATCACGCCCATTCCAATTCCGTATACACGGCACAGCTTTTTCTCATCATATCTGGCTTTCTCTTCTTTTGAAGCAGTGTTATAGCCAGAAATAAATTTGCTGCCATGACCACTTAGTAAAGCAGTGGTCAAAATTACAAAGACAGCAAAGACGCCCCAGAGTATCCAGTCTGATCCATGAGCTGTATCTGCCAATGTCATAAAAATCCCCCTTGTATTTACTGAAACTTTTGGGTTTACTTAGTACTCGTCAGGTAACTGGTCAATCTCGTCCATTCTAAATACCGGACCGTCTTTGCAGACATATTTAGATCCAATGTTGCAACGTCCGCATTTACCAATACCGCACTTCATACGAAGCTCCAGTGTTGTATAAACCTGAGTTCTTGTAAATCCAAGCTCCTCAAGGCCCTGAAGTACGAATTTGATCATGATCGGCGGTCCGCAGACTAATGCGACTTTGTTGGTGTCGAAGCCGATTTCTTTCAAATAGGTTGGTACGAAGCCTACATGTCCGTCCCAGCCTTCCTGCTCACGGTCGATGGTCAGGTAGACGTTTACGTCTTTTGCATTCATCCACACTTCCTGGATCTCTTTTAATTTTACAAGATCATCTGCGGAACGGGAACCGTAGAGAATATCTACAGTGCCATAGTCATCGCGATTGTCAAGAACGTAGTTGATTACGGAACGAAGTGGTGCAAGACCGATACCACCGGCAATAAACAGAAGATTTTTGCCTTTCAGCTTATCCTCTACCGGAAAATGGTTACCATATGGTCCACGTACTGTGATCTCATCTCCCACCTGAAGGCTGTGAAGATAAGAGGTCAGCTCACCACATTTCTTAATACTGAATTCCTGATACTCTTTATTTGTAGGAGAGGAAGTAATGGAAAACATACCTTCGCTTACACCTGGGGCGCAGACCATAGCGCACTGGCCTGGCATATGCTCAAAAAGCTTTCCTCCATCCGGTGCTGTTACACAGAATGTTTTTACATCCGGAGTCTCCTCATGAATATTTGTGATCACACCAACCTGTGGAATCAGAGTATCCAGAGTATAATTTTTATGACAAGTACACTCGCTCATTACTTTTCACCTCCATGCTTTTCAAAAGCCTTAATCACCTTCACGATATTTAAAGATGACGGACATTTTTCCACGCAGCGGCCACAGCCTACACAGGAGTACATACCGTTGTTATTAGCAGGGAAATATACAAGCTTGTGCATAAATCTCTGACGGAATCTCTGCAACTGGCTGGTACGGTTGTTTCCGTGAGCCATCATTGTGAAATCGGAATACATACAGGAATCCCAGCAGCGGTAACGCTTTACACCGTGTCCTGTGTCGTAATCCTTGATGTCATAGCACTGGCAGGTCGGACATACAAAGGTACAGGTTCCGCATGCCAGGCATGGTTTATATAAAGTCTCCCAGACAGGAGAATTAAACTTCGCATCTGTAGCATTTCCATCCCATCCTTCCAGAGAAAGATGTGTATATGGAAGCTTTTCTACAATGTTATGGATTGCTTCTTTTTCAGCATCCACTTTTGCCTGATCGCCGTCAGCCGGGGTAAGAAGTTCTTTTACAGCTTCTGTAAGAGCCTCTCCTTTTTCCGTAAGGGCTTTCCAGTAAAGGCTTCCCTCCACCATCCAGGCTGCTACATCGGCAATTCCTTTTCCATCGGCGTCTGCTTCCGGATCTGCTGCATCTGTTCCAAAAACCTTACAGAAACAGGATTCCTCCGGCTCATGACAAGCCAGGGCAACGATAGTTCCATGGTCTCTTCTTGCTGCATAGAAAGTATCAACAGGATCAGCAAGAAAAACCTTATCCAGAACTGCAACCCCTTTTACATCGCAGGCCTTCATGCCAAATACAACGAACGGACGGCTTCTCAGCTCTTCCGGCTCTACGGTCAGCTTCTTTCCAGCACGAACACAGGTGTAAAGTGTTTCGCTCTGTGGGAAAAAGGCATCTTTGCCGGATTTTACGGTTTTCAATGTCTCAAGGTCTGCCTCTTCTCCTTCATTCCAAAGGCCGAAGTTGGTCTGTCCTGCCTTTTTGATCGGAAGGATCAGATCCTGGCTTTCTGCGATTTTCCGGAATAATGCTTCCAGATTTTCTTTTTCAATCTTATACATACATTATCCCCTTTCTGCCACTACACCTGGCTCTACATCATCAAATGTAAAGCTGGTCAGCGGGCCTTTTGACTCAGCATCTGCTCCTGCCTGATATTCGCCGTAGAAGGTATCAATATCCTTGATGAACTTACGGTTAAACAGATGAAGCGGAATCCCCTGTGGGCAGACACGGCTGCACTCACCGCAGTCTGTACATCTTCCTGCAACGTGGAATGCACGGATAATGTGGAACATTTTTTCTTCAAAGGAATCCACATTTGCCTTCTGCGCACTGTCAAACTTGGTGCTGTCGAATACACATTTACGACAGCTGCAGGCTGGACATGCATTACGGCATGCATTACAGCGGATACATTTACTGAGCTCCTTCTGGAAAAATGCGAAACGCTCTTCCGGGCTCATTTTCTCAATTTTCTCCACTTCTGCGAAACGGTCTGCATCCTTTGTATCCTTGGATTCGCCGATGATCTCATCATAGATCATATGCTCTTTTCCTTTGCATACATGGCAGCGCTCCAGCATTGCATCCTTGTAAGCAACTGTTTTGTCACCGTAGATTGTGGAAACGTTAAGTATTTCACAATCATCGGTAAGCTCAGCGCCGGAAATGCTCTGGATTCCCTTGATGCCCATTTTACGAAGCTTCTCCACATCCAGCTTGCCTTTACAGCCAACACCGATAATGTAGGCTTTTTCACGGTCTACACGGTGTTCCTTGATCAGCTGGTTGAAGCTGTAGGTATCACAAGGCTTCAGACAGACAAGAGTTTTTCCCTCTAATTTGGAAGCCTCGATCATCATTTTACTTAAGTTTTGTCCGCAGAAACCATTATAGACAAATTCGTCCAGGCTTTCTGCTGTTTCGAAATATGCTGCTTCCGGATTGTAAGGCAGGTCTCCGGCTTTCCAGCCAAGAACACGTGTTACGGTTCCATCAGCCAGCAGTTCTTTTGCACGAGCGATCAGTTCCTGCATCTTAAATCCTCCAATCTGACGTTTTTACCCAGAGAATGGATTTTTTCCACAAATTCATTCATGGTCTGGGAGAATTTTACACCTTCTGCGGCAGATACCCACTCAACACGGGTACGGCCATTTTCCACACCAATGAAGTCCAGCATGGAGAAAAGAAGTGTCATACGTCTTCTCGCATAATAGTTTCCGGTTGTGTAGTGGCAGTCTCCCGGATGGCAGCCGCACATGATCACGCCGTCAGCACCTTTTTCGAAGGCACGGAGGATGAACATTGGATTTACACGGCAGGAGCATGGTACGCGGATGATCTTTACATCAGCCGGATAAGAAAGACGGCTGCTTCCTGCAAGGTCTGCACCTGCGTAGCTGCACCAGTTGCAGCAGAATGCCACGATCTTCGGTCTGAATTCTTCTTTTGCTTCTATCGACATATTGCATCTACCTCCGCTAAAATCTGTCTGTTGGAGAATCCCTGGAGATCCATTGCTCCGGACGGGCAGGTTACGGTACATGCACCACAGCCCTGGCAAAGAGCATTGTTTACAACAGCAATTCTTCTTGTCTCACGGATTCCGTGGTCATTTACCTGTTTTTCCTCATAGGAAATCGCACCATACGGACACACATTTGCACACTGGGAGCATCCGTTGCAAAGAAGTTCGTCAGAATGTGCGGTACATGGGTTGGTGGTCAGCTTGTCTTTTGCAAGAAGGCCGATTGCCTTTACTGCTGCTGCGCCAGCCTGTGCAACTGTCTCCGGAATATCCTTTGGTCCCTGGCAGACACCGGAAAGGAAAATACCAGCTGTAGGGGACTCTACCGGACGAAGCTTTGCATGTGCTTCTGTGAGGAAATTGTTGGTATCAATACTTGCGGTAAGCATAGTTGCAATTTTTCTTACATCCTTGTTTGGCTCGATGGCAGCTGCAAGAACCACCATATCAGCCTCCATAAGGATCTGTTTATTTTCAAGCAGGTCAGAAGCCTGAACCATAAGAGTTCCATCCGGCTGTGGGATTACCTTTCCAACCTGGCCTTTTACATAATTTACACCGTAATCTTCAACAGCTCTTCTGTAGAACTCATCGAAGTTTTTGCCTGGAGTACGAACGTCAATGTAAAAAACAGTAACATTTGTATCCGGGTATTTGTCACGGATCAGCATTGCATGTTTTGCAGTGTACATACAGCAGATCTTGGAGCAGTAGCTCTTCCCTCTTTCATCAGAGCAGCGGCTTCCCACACACTGTACAAATACAATGTTTTTCGGAGCTTTTCCATCGGAAAGTCTCTCAAGATGACCCTTTGTAGGTCCTGCTGCATTCATGATACGCTCAAGCTCAAGAGAGGTGATAACGTCCTTACTCTGGCTGTAAGCGTACTCATCATATTTATCCAGCGGAATCACGTCAAAACCGGTTGCAACCACGATTGCACCGTATTTCTGTGTAACAATTTCATCCTTCTGCTCATAATCAATTGCACCTGCAGCACAAACCTTGGAGCAGACACCGCATTTTCCGGTTTTGAATTTGGTACAATGCTCGCGGTCGATTACCGGAACATTTGGGATAGCCTGAGCGAACGGAATATAGATAGCACTTCTGTTGTTCAGACCGCGGTTAAATTCGTTTGGATTTTTCTTGGACGGACATTTCTCAGAACAAACGCCACATCCGGTACATTTACTCATATCCACGCTTCTTGCTTTCTTGCGGATATCAACGGTGAAGTCACCTACAAAGCCGCTTACCTTCTCAACTTCACTGTATGTATAGATGTTGATTTTCTCATGTGCTGCTGCCTCTACCATCTTCGGGGTGAGGATACATGCAGAGCAGTCCAGAGTTGGGAAGGTTTTGTCCAGCTGGGACATTCTTCCACCAATACTTGGAAGCTTCTCCACAATATCGACCTCATAACCAGCCTCTGCAATGTCAAGGGCTGACTGGATTCCGGCAATACCTCCGCCGATTACAAGAGCTCGTTTGGTTACAAGGCTCTCGCCTGGCTGAAGAGGAGCATCCAGATTTACTTTTGCGATTGCGGCTCTTGCAAGGATCACTGCCTTTAAGGTAGCCTCTTCCATATCCTTGTGGATCCAGGAGCAATGCTCACGGATATTGGCAATCTCTACCATATATGGGTTTAAGCCCGCTTTCTGTGCTGCCTTTCTAAAGGTAGCCTCATGCATACGCGGGGAACAGGAACAGACTACGATTCCTGTCAGATTTTTTTCATGGATGGCGTTAATGATCTTGGCCTGTCCTGCTTCAGAGCACATGTACTGATAATCTTCCGCATGAACAACGCCCGGCTCTTTTTCTGCCATCTCTACTACTTTTTTTACATCAACTGTGGCTGCAATATTGGTACCACAATGACATACGAATACACCTATTCTCTGCACCTGTTTTTCACCTCCTGTATCTTCTGAATGCACTTACCAACAGCTGCTGCGGTGTGTCTTCATCAAGCAGCTCCGGAATTTCGTCTGCGGTCAGATAGTTCTGTTCACGCTCACGGACAACCAGCTGTCTGGCTGCATCGATCAGTTTTCCCGGTTTTACATCTCTTGGGCAACGCTCCACGCATGCAAAACAGGAAAGACATTTCCAAAGGGATTTTGACTGTGCCAGTGCTTCAATATCGCCGTTCTGTACATAAGTTACAAACTGGTGAGGCTTGATATCCATCTCGTTAAATGCAGGACAGGTTGCGGAGCATTTTCCGCATTTCATACATTTCAGGGGATTTACTCCGGAAATTTCTTTGATTCGCTCTGCCGCATTCTGAGTATTTCCATATGTATAAGCCATTACTTCGCCACCTCCTCTTTTACTCCGAGAGCTTCTGCAAGAAGTTCTGTAAAATAGTAAACAGGAAGATCGCCGGTTCCGTTCTTTTTCAGGTTATACATGCAAAGTGGACAGGCTGTGATCAGCATATCTGCTTCAAAGCCCTTTGCACTGTCCATGATTTTCTCGCACATATTCTGTGCCATTTCTTTTTCTTTCAGGGAAATGTAGCCACCGCAGCACTCATTGCGGTATGGGTATACCACAGGTTCTGCGCCAAGGGCACGGATGAAGTCTTCCATAATGGTTGGATTCTCCGGATTATCAAATGACATGATCTTTCCTGGTCTTAAAAGAAGGCAGCCATAATATGCACCGATTTTTTTGCCGGTTAAAGGATTTACCACTTTCTTTTTAATCTCATCAAATCCAACTTCATCACGGAGTACTTCCAGATAATGAAGGACATTTGTCTCTCCTTCATATGGAGTATCCAGTTTCAGATAATTATTTGCTCTGGTGCGGATGTCGTCCACGTTTTTCATGTCGTCGTTCACACGTTTGAGCACATGATGACAGGCTGAACAGACTGTGATCAGATCCTGTCCTTTTTCTTTTGCGTCATTTAAAGCCCGGACGGAAGAAAGTTTGGTGGCAATCTCATCGCTGCCAAGAGGATATACGCCGCCGCAGCACTGCCAGTCTTCTATCTCTTCCATTTCGAAGCCCAGTGCTTTTGCAGAAGCTCTGGCATAGGCATCCAGATCTTTTGCCTTATTCTTCAGGGTACATCCTGGATAATAACTGTACTTCATGCTTCTTGTTCCTTTCTTGTCACTGTTCACTAAATGTGCTTTTCTAAATTCACATATGTAAACAGCAGCTATTTGGGTTGCTTTCGCAAAGTGGAACCCGACTTACCGCTTTCCGCGATAGAAGCCGGGGATGTCTTTGCTGGTATAGTTGAATGTAATGCTTCGATTCTGCACTTGAAATTATTTTTTTCTTTACAAAATGCACTCTACAAAGCTAAGGTGAAAAATTACTGTTTCTTCCGTTCACATCTGTCTGCTTCGCGGAATAATATCTGGGAACAATAACTTTTAAAGCTCAATCTGTGCGATTACTTCCTTCAGGGCATCGGCACTCTTCTTCAGCAATGCAATTTCCTCTTTATTCATACGCATCTGAACTTTTCCCTGTGTTCCATTTGGTCCTACAAGAGTAAGGGTACTCAGGCACACATCTTCGATTCCATACTCACCGTGAAGCATGGAGGATACGGTTGCAAGGGAATCGGAAGCTGCCAGGATCAGACCTACCAGCTGGCAAACGGTAGCAGATACTGCGTAGAAGGTTGCGCCTTTCTTTGCAATAACTTTTCCGCCGGATTTCTGTACATATTCCAGCATGGCTTCTTTATCCAGAGGTTTCACATCCTTGCCGTGAGCTTTCATTTCTTCATAATACTCATCTGTGCTGAGACCGGAAATGTAAGCGCCTGTCCATGGAATGAAGGAGGTGTCTCCGTGCTCGCCAAAAACATAAGCGTGGATATTTCCCTGGGCTACTTTGAAGTGCTCGGAAAGTCCATAGCGAAGTCTTGCTGTATCAAGAATAGTTCCGGATCCCATGATCTGATTCTCCGGAAGACCGGAAATCTTGGTAAATACATAGGTCATAATATCTACCGGGTTGCTTACGATAATATACTTTGCGTCTGGAGCTTCTTTTACGATCTGAGGAGTGATGCTCTTCAGAATATTTACGTTTGTCTGAGTAAGCTCAATTCGGGTCTGTCCAGGTTTGCGGGCGATTCCGGATGTGATGATCACGATGTCAGAATCTTTTGCATCTGCGTAATCTCCGGCTACCAGAGATACAGGGCTTCTGAAGCAGGTTCCCTGCTCAATGTCCATAACCTCTCCTTCAACCTTCTCCTTGTTGATGTCGATCAGAACAATCTCGGAAGCGATCTCGTCGTGTGCCAGTGTGTAAGCGATAGTGGAGCCAACGCTTCCAGCTCCGATAATGGTAATTTTGCTGCTCATAAAAAACTCCTTTCATGGGGTTGTGGGATTGTGTCAACTTTTCCCTCTGTTTTGTTACTTTTCCGTGGGATTGGTTGGTTTTCCCTGTGTGATGTCCTTTGTTTCTTGTTTATTTTTTAACAATCACAGTTAGAAAAAAAGCGGGTAAAAACTTTATTTTCTGCCTTGTGACATGGCCTAAACCAGAAACACAGAGAATTTTCTTCCTGTTTTCCTGGTTCAAGTCATGTCACTATGTGTTTCTTGACAAACAATTCTCAACAAAAGGACTTTTCCCTCTTCGTCTCCGCATAAAATATTGGTTTTCTCCGCTCTCATTAAGATACCACAATGACAATCTTTTAACAACTATTTTTTTTAATTTTTATCATTATTTTGGGGCTTCTACATATTGCATAAATATAGGGGCTCTGTTTTGTATGATTTTATGTAGGTTACTTCTGTAAATCCCATTGTCCCCAGATTGGCGTCTCCCTTTTTCAGATATGCATTAATTTCCTTATTATTTACAATTTTCTGGTACTTCAAGTAGATCAGTTCTCCTTTTTAGCTTTTTTCTCAAGATAATTATAAGGAAAAAAAGCAGCTTGTTGTCTCGGACATGTAAAATTTTGTTTAAATTTGAGAAGAAGAAAGCATCTGTCAGTTACGATTCGACAGATGCTTTTTTCTAAAACATGTTTAAAAAATCATGGATCTCACCAATGCTTTTTCTTGCCCGAATCAGTAGGCGTACAGCTTCACAATATTCTTCAGATTCTCCACGGCATAATCCATTCCTTCAACGGTAATGTGTTCGCATGGTCCGTGGAAGGCATAACCGCCGGTTCCAAGGTTCGGACAAGGCAGTCCCATGAAGGAAAGTCTTGCGCCATCTGTGCCGCCGCGGATTGCAACTGTCTCAGGATTCAGTCCGGACTGCTGCACAGCCTTCTTCGCATTATCGATCAGATGCATACAGGGCTCAATCATCTCTTTCATATTACGATACTGCTCTTTCATAGTAAGCGTCACAGTACCTTCACCATATTTTTCATTGAGAAGTTTGGCAATATGCCACATCATCTCCTGGCGGCAGGCAAACATGGCACTGTCATGGTCGCGGATGATATAGTCAAGGCTTGCCGTGGATACATCTCCGCTCATTTCGCAGAGATGGAAAAATCCCTCATACTCTTCTGTATTGGCCGGAGTATCTCCTGCTGGAAGCATGTTGTTAAACTCCATGGCAACCAGCGCTGCATTGATCATGGTATTCTTACTGCTGCCTGGATGTACGGAAAAGCCTTTGATCTTTACCTTTGCACCTGCGGCATTGAAGTTCTCGTATTCAATCTCATTCTCAGCGCCGCCGTCTACGGTGTAGGCAAAATCAGCCCCAAAGCCTTCTACATCGAAGAAGTCTGCACCACAGCCGACCTCCTCATCCGGGGTAAAGCCGATACAGATTTTTCCATGAGGAATGTTCTCTGTGATCACCTGTTCTGCCATAGTCATGATCTCAGCCACACCAGCCTTGTCATCTGCACCAAGAAGAGTGCTTCCGTCGGTGGTGATCAGGGTTCTTCCTTTTAAAGATGCCAGATGTGGGAAATCTTTCAAGGTAAGAGCATATTCACTGTCTCCCAACTTTACATCACCGCCGTCGTACTCCGGGATAATCTGTGGATTTACGTTTTCTCCGGAAAAATCAGGTGCTGTGTCCATATGTGCGATAAAGCCAATGGCTGGTTTCTCTTCCAAGCCTTCTGTAGCCGGGATCACGCCATAAACATAGCACTTGTCATCAATGCGCACGTCCTGAACCCCTATTTTTTTCAGTTCCTCTGCCAGCTGGTTTCCCAGGTCAAACTGACGGCTGGTGGACGGCACGTTCTCCTGCTCATCCTCGCTTGTGGTATATACTTTCACATAATTTAATAAACGTTCGTATGCACGCATTTTTGCTTTTCTCCTTCTCATGTATTCTTTATTTTCAAGCAGCTCGGCTAAATAATTTTACAGCTCTTCCAGTTTCTCCAGTTCCCCGCCAAATGAAGTATCCATACATTCTTCAAAAGACGCTTCCTTCTTCATCTTCTCCAGTGCCACTCCTGCCTTCTTTACAGTCTGCACCGTTCCGGCACCTGCTATGCAGCCGCCAGGACACGCCATGCCTTCCAGCAGATATCCGTTGTATTTCCCTGCTTTGGCTGCCATCAGCATCTTTTTACACTCCTGAAGTCCGTTAGCACTGACTACCTTCACCTCGCGATCCGGATCCATACGCTTTACAGCTTTCACAACTGCGGCTGCCACACCGCCGCTAACAGCGAAGCCACGACCGTCACTACTGGCCTGAGTAAGAGGCTCTTCCTCCGGAAGGCTGGCGAAATCAACATCCTTGGCATCAAACATGCCTTTCACCTCTTCAAAGGTGAGAACGAAGTCCACATAGCTTCGAACCGACTTACGGCTTGCCTCCAGCTTCTTGGCTGCACATGGTCCTACAAACACGATCTTGCAGTCTGGCTCTTCCTGCTTCAGAAGTCTGGCAGTCAGTACCATGGGAGTAAGCGCCATGGAAATGCAGTTGGCAAGCTGTGGAACCGTCTTTTTTGCCATAACAGACCATGCCGGGCAACAGGAGGTTCCCATAAACGGAATTTTCTCTGGCACTTCCTTCATGAAGTCCTTAGCCTCCTCAATGGTACAAAGATCTGCACCCACAGCCACTTCCTTAATATCCGTAAATCCAAGCGCCTTAAAAGCTCCCCGAAGCTGGGTATTCTTCAATTCCGGTTCAAACTGACCTGCCACAGCCGGCGCTACAATGGCATAAACTGGTGTATCACTTTTTAATGCCATAATGGTCTGATAAATCTGTCCCTTATCTACAATGGCACTGAACGGACAGCTTACCAGGCACATTCCACAGGAAACACACTTGTCATAGTCGATCTCTGCTCTGCCATACTCGTCTGAATGGATGGCATTCATTCCACAGGCCTTGGCACACGGACGCTCCTGCTTGATAATGGCATTATATGGACAGGATTCCAGACACTTTCCACATTTGATGCATTTCTCCTGATCGATCACAGACCGCCCGTTTTCCATGTGGATAGCCTGCTTGGGACAGACCTCCTGACAAGGATGTTCCAGACAGCCCTGGCAGCCCTCTGTGACAATCACACGCTTCTCCGGACAGGAGTTGCAGGCGAATTTAATAATATTGATAAGGGGCGGCTCATAATATTTCTCTTCGATCAAGCTGGCTTCTACACCCTTGGAAATTGGCGCATGCTCGGAAATGTTTCGAAGAGGCAGTCCCATTGCCACACGCAGTCTCTCTCCTACGATAGCTCTCTCCAGAAAAATACTGTCACGATATGTTGCAATCTCTCCTGGAAGAATTTTGTACGGAAGATCATCCATCTCTTTCTCAATGTCGCCCTCATAGGCAAGCCGGGCAATTTCAGTAAAAATCTGGTGTCTGATTTTTGTCTTTGATGAGTATAGTCCTCTCATTCTTTTTCTCCTTATGCTGTAGTATTTTGCACCAGCCAGATTTTACCGCAATCAATCTAACTGTCTTTATAAAGTTTTCTTTCTCCGCTTTTTTAAATAGTTGATATAAATTCATCAAGTATTTATTATACCACCTATCATACAAAAAAATTATAATTTAAGCAAATCTTTTTCCAATTTCTTTTCCTGGAGCATGTATGAAAAAGGCTTTCTTTTAGTGTGTTGAAAGTTGTTCAAATGTGTCCCTCCTGAAGAACTTTTCACCCTCCCAACACATTAAATAAGAAATGCACGCAAAAAAAGACACTGTACAGATTTCTCCACACAATGTCTTTCTTCAAAATTTTCACATAAAATATTATTTCATCCACCTATCTGGCAATCCAGATCACAGACGGAATGCACTGCTTTTTTCAAAAGTTCCATATGCTCCGGTTCTGGAGGAAGGATCTCCGGCAGCTTGTATTCTCTTCCAAGCCAGTCGTACTTATCCTGTCCCAGACGGTGATAAGGAAGAAGGTGAATCTTCTTCACACCTGGCAATGTAGATGCAAAGGAAGCAATAGACTTGATTTCCTCCACACTGTCATTGAACGTTGGAACGACAGGTACACGAATCACCAGATTGGTCTGGCCAGAAAGAGCTACCTTTCTGGCGTTCTCCAGAGCCAGTCCATTGGGCTTGCCTGTAAACTGCTTATGCTTCTCCTGATTGGTATGCTTGATATCCATCAGGTAAGTATCCAGATAAGGCAGTACCATCTCTATATTTTTCCAGGGAACACAAGCCATACTCTCGATAGCTGTATTAATTCCACGCTCTTTCGCTGCGCGAAGAAGGTCACGGGCAAATTCCGGCTGACAGAGACATTCGCCGCCGGAAAGTGTCATTCCGCCGCCGGAACGGTAGTAGTATGGGCGATCCTTCTCTACCAGTTCGATCATCTCGCGGACAGTTACGTCTCGTCCCATGGTCTTCACGCCGTCTGGAGTTTTCATTGTCTGGATCTTATATTCCTGGGATTCCGGATTGCAGCACCACTGACATCTGAGCACACAGCCTTTCAAAAACACAATGGTACGGATTCCAGGACCGTCATGGATGGAATAGCGCTGGACGTCGAAAATACGTCCTGTAGTGTCTAAATATTCCATAGATTTCTCCATTATACGGAAGTGCCAGCAGACTTCTCTTAACGAAGCCACCAGCAATTCCATTTATATTTTTCGCAGAAAGTTCCCATTCACAGCCACACTTATCATCTCGCTAAGAAGTGAGCTATGGGGCAATTATAACTCTCCTGCATAAGAGTCTGCTGACTTTCTTTTTAGAATCCCTGCTCAGTTCTTCTGATAATGTCATCCTGCAGAGATTTAGAAAGTGTAGTAAACAGTGCACTGTAACCAGCCACACGTACAACCAGGTGCTTATAGTTCTCCGGATGTGCCTGTGCATCAAGCAGTGTCTCTCTGCTTACAACGTTAAACTGCATATGCATTCCCTTCTGATCGAAGTAGGAACGGATCAGTGCAACGAACTTCTCAAGACCCTCACGTCCAGACAATGCTGACGGATGGAATTTCTGATTGAACAGAGTACCATTGGATACGATGAAGTGATCCAGTTTTGCAACAGAGCTTGCTGCTGCAGTAGGTCCGTTCACATCCTTGCCAGCGGATGGGGAAACACCGTCTGCAACCGGAGTATGTGCATATCTTCCATCTGGTGTAGCACCAGTCTGTCCACCAAGAGGTACGTTTGCAGATACCGGATAAAGTCCCGCCTGATACTGTCCGCCTCTTGGGTTCTTAAAGTTCTGTAACGGTCTTGTGTATGTGTAAGCTACGTCTCTTGCGAAGTAGTCAACCTCCGGAATGTCATTTCCGAATTTCGGAACTTCTGCGATCATGTCGTGAATTTCCTGATATCTAGCCATCTTCTCAGGTGCCATCTGGGCATTCATAACAGATTTCAAAACTGCAGCTGCTGTATCCGCATCAACCTTGGCACCGCTCTCGGTCATCTCTCTTAAGATGCCGGTTGTGATCTCTTTCACAGACTGCTCATCCAATCCTTTGCCATAGTTCCATGCAAGAGCTTCTTTCAGCTCTTCCATTGTAAACTTCTTCTCCTGGTAAACCAGCTGGCGAATCGCATAGAGGGAATCTGCCATGTTTGCAATACCAAATCCCTGTGGACCGGTAAAGTTATAAACTGCGCCGCCTTCCTGCACTGTCTTTCCAAGGGCGATACAGTCATCGATCATACTGGAAAGGAACGGAAGCGGACAACGCTTTGCATGTGCTACGTCGATGGCATTATCTGCATTTACAAGAAGGGAGATGCAGTATTCCATCTGCTTCTTGTAAGCATCGTAAAACTCATCGAAGGTTTCCATCTGGGTAACATCGCCGGTAGGAATACCAACCATCTCACCCTGATCCATACCATTGCCAAATACAAGCTCCAGCGGACGGCACATGTTAAAGAATGCTGCGTCATGCCATCCCTCTGTCTTACCTGCTTTCTGAGGCTCTACGCATCCGATGATATTGTACTCACGGGCATCTGCCAGGGAAAGTCCTCTGTTCTGCAGTGTTGGGATGATTACCTCGTCGTTATAATAAGCCGGAAGTCCGATACCCGTTCTGGTAAGCTCTGCTGCCTTGATCAGAAGGTCATGAGGAGAACCATTCCATACACGGATGGAAAGGGACGGAGCCGGAAGATGTACATGCATGGATGCCTCAATACACATAAAGGAAAGGTCATTGGTCACATCATTGCCATCTTTATCCTGACCTCCTACGATCAGGTTCTGGAACAGACTGTAGCCTGCGAAGCCTTCTGCGGAAGCAGCATCACGGACTTTATTCAGGTCATTTAATTTTACCCAGATGCAATCAAGAAGCTCCTGGGCTGCTGTTCTGGTAATCGCGCCGCTCTCAATATCCTTCTTATAATAAGGATACATATACTGGTCGAAACGTCCTGGGGAAATGGAATGTCCGCTAGACTCCATCTGGAGAAGCTGCTGCACAAACCAGAAGGACTGACACGCCTCCCAGAAATTGGTAGCTCCCTTCGCCGGAACCTTGCTGCAATTGGATGCAATCACAAGAAGCTCTGCTTTACGCTGTGGATCTGTACATTTCTCTGCCATTTCAAGGGCAAGCTTTGCATATCTGTCTGCATAATCAATCACTGCCTGGCAGCTCATGATAACTGCTTCCAGGAAACGGGAACGCTCTGCGTAATCTCCATCCCCCACATTGCATTTATCCAGCTCAGCCTGTGCTTTCGCCATAATGCCTTCGTATCCGATTTCAAGAACTTCCCAGTATTTTACGGTAACATGTCCTACACCATTATAGAAATAGTTACCCGGGGTGAAGATATTATGGTCGATCGCGCGAATTGCTTCCGGTGCCATGTAAGCAGTTGCCAGCTCACTGGTGGTTTTGCCCTTCCAGTATTTATGAGCTTCCCGAAGGTCTGCCTTGGCCTGCTCTGAGATATAGAACGGATCGGCAGTTCTGGTAGCAACCGTATCCAGCTCGTCTTCCAGCCACTGGAATGAGAATTCCGGGAATGTCTGACATCCTCTTGGTGCAATGGAGTTACTTCCCACGATCAGTTCCTCATCACGGATGATGATGGGAATATTATGTAAAATGTGGGAAAAAGCTTTCGCTCTTCTGGTAATGATCGGCTGGTCTTCGGTCTCCTTATAGGACTCTGTGATCAGCTTGGCTCTGTAAGATTCGATCTCCGGCATCTTGGCATAGAGATGATCTACCAGACGGGTAATTCTGGAAGATTTCGGAATCTCACTTGTATTGTATTTTTCCATGGTTCTCCTTTCTCATGGATGTCCCGGCATATGAAATAGTATTCTGTATCTCCAAAACACAATATTCTCTCTGTCGGCAACATAAATGTCCGTTGTTCCATGACATAGTTTTCTATGCTCATTATACGTCATTTGCTATGCGGTGTCAACATAATTCAACACTGTTTTTGTTGCTTTGGTTGGTGTTTTTGGTTGATTTTTGTGGTTTTTCGTTGTTTTTATTAAGATACCAGGTTAAACAAAAAGCGTTTTCCGATTTTCATATTTTGATTTCAGAAAACGCTAAAAAAAACTGCCATATCAGATTTCTCCAATATAGCAGTTTCCTCATTTTCTTATTTACCAGCTATGTAAAAATACCTGTACCTCATTCACAGCTCAATGGCAGTGTCCGCCGCAGCTTCCACAGTTACCATTGCAGCCTTTTCCGCTTTTTTTATCTTTTACAATGCTTCTGATTGCAAGACCTGCGATTGCAACTACGATAGCGCCTACAACTACTGTTCCCATACTATACTCCTTTCCGGTTACCCGAAACGCATTTGCCAGAGACTTCTGTCTCCTTTTACAAACGCTGTACAAAATTTCACCAACAAACATAATCATGATTTATATTGTTAGTATATTCTAACATCTATTAGATGTCAATATTTTTTTTGTGTTAGCAACTTTTTTATACGCTCAGCTTCATCTGTCCATCTTTAATATATCCCATATTCCGCATTCCACGATAGATCACATAAGACAAAAGTCCTGGAAGCAGGAAATGAAAGACTACGATTTTCAGAATAACCAGAACTGGGGATTCGGTTGCCACCATGGTCTGATAAGTCATGATCTGTCCAACCAGACCTGAGGTTCCCATTCCGGAGCCTGTCGCATTGTTTGTCATATGGAAAGGCCCGATAATGGCAATTGGGCCTAAAATAGCAGATGCCAGTGTAGGAGGCAGCCAGATCAGCGGACGCTTCATAATATTAGGGATCTGCAGCATGGAGGTTCCAATTCCCTGGGCAAAAAGACCGCCCACGCCATTATCCTTAAAACTTGTCACTGCAAATCCAATCATCTGACAGCAGCATCCGATCGTTGCCGCACCCGCTGCCACGCCATTCAGCCCCAGAATAATTCCAAGAGCAGCAGAACTAATTGGCAAAGTCAGTACCATTCCCATGATGACAGAAACCACAATTCCCATCAGGATTGGCTGCTGCTCAGTTCCCCAGTTTACCAGGTTGCCAAGCCATGTCATGAAGCTTGATACTCCCGGTCCTACCAGTATCCCTACAGCACCACCGGAAAGGATGGTGATTGCTGGTGTAATAAGAAGATCCAGTTTTGTTTTTCCGGCAACCAGCCTCCCAATCGTAATTCCCACATATGCAGCCACAAACGCTCCAAGAGGCTCGCCAGGACCGGATAACACTAATGCCCCTGTATCAGACAACAGGGTTCCTGCAATAAGGTTTGATGCATAAGCCCCAATCATTCCTGCTGCCGCAGCCGACAACAGCACATAAGTAGATTCCCGGAATTTATACGCAACACCGATGCCGATTCCGGCACCTGTAAGCCTCTGGGCAACCACTGCAAATGCACTTAAATAAGTGCCATATGTACCGCCCATCAAATCACCAATCTGTTTCAAAATAGTTCCGATGATCAAAGTAGAAAACAACCCCAAAGCCATTCCGCTTAAACCATCAATAAAAATATTGTTTAAAACCTTCTTTATCGCTTTCATACTCTCTCCTTGTCCCCACCATCTAAAGCATGTAAAAAATTAATCTTGCAATCTGCAAAATACACCGAAAAGTGGGGCATGCAGACTGCGAGATTGTTTTTTCCGAACACGCTCTAATATAGATCCATCTTCTTCCTTCCCAGTTCAAGAAATACCTTCGTCCCTTTTCCAAGCTCCGACTCTATCCTGATTCCGTGATCCAGCCTTTTCATAATCTTTCCGCAAAGATAAAGCCCAATTCCAGTAGACCTGTTCTCTTCACGTCCATTATAGCCAGTAAACCCCTTTTCAAAAACCCGGGGCAAATCTTCGGCACGGATTCCGATTCCAGTATCTTCGATCACCAGCGTATGCGGCCTGGATATGCTCATATAGATGGATATTTTTCCTTTTTTTGTGTATTTCAGTGCATTTGATAAAATTTGTCCCAACACAAAGCCAAGCCATTTTTCATCTGTAAGCACCGTTTCCGATACCTCTTGATACTCCAGAGAAAGCTTTTTCCCAATAAATATTCTGGCAAATTTGTGAATCTGCTCACGAATCAGAGAATCCATATCCATTTCCTCAAATCGGATGTCTGAAGCCATATCCTCCGTTCGAAGATACCCCAGCACCATCTCCACGTACTGCTCCACCTTAAAAAGCTCATTCTGAATCTCCTGAGGTCTGGGCTTCTCTTCCTGAAGAAGCAGTCTTGCTGCAGCAATAGGTGTTTTGATCTGGTGAACCCACAGCGTATAAAAGTCTGTCAATTCTGTACCAAAAGCACTTCTCTGATTTTCAGCCTCTATTCTCTTCTCATCCAGACTACGGCAGATTTCCCGGTAAATAGCCTCATTTTCATTCTCCGGAGCCTCCAGATATTCTTCTGAAAAATTGCCGCAGTCTCTTATGTAAAGCAGACTTTCCTGCTTTTTCCGGTATTTATGGTAATCCCACATAAGCCCCAGGCCTGTCAGCAGCATTTCAAAAACCGCCACATAACCTACAGGCTCCAGCGGAATATCATACAGAAAAAGGATTCCAGCCGTTACCGCTACCATAAGTAAAGCCAAAACACCTGTTTTCCATCTGGTTTTCAGATATTTAATCATACCATGTACCCCAGGCCTTTTTTGGTGATAATGAAGTTCTCTACACCCAGACCTTCCAGCTTCCGACGGATTCTTGTGATGTTTACTGTCAAAGTATTGTCATCCACAAAGCTGTCGCTCTCCCACAGTTTTGTCATAATCGACTCTCTGGATACAACATGCCCCTGATGTTCAAATAGTATCTGCAATATCTTCAATTCGTTTTTCGTCAGGTCTGCAAGCTTTCCATCCACTGAAATCGTCCCATTTCCAGGATTCAGCACTACGCCGCCCCTTTCCAGAAGACTGTTGTTCTGACCAAAGGCATAGGTTCTGCGAAGCACAGCCTGCACCTTCGCAGTTAACACATCCAGATCAAAAGGTTTCGCGATAAAATCATCTGCACCCCGGCTCATGGCCATTACCATATTCATATTGTCAGCCGCTGAAGACAGAAACATCACTGGTACCTGTGAAATTTTGCGGATTTCCTCACACCAATGAAAACCGTTAAAAAACGGCAGTTTCAAATCCAGCAACACCAGCTGTGGATCTTTTTGCACAAACTCCTGAATCACATGAGTGAAATCTTCGATCTGAAAGACCTCATATCCCCAGGATTCCAAATGTCGCTTTACTATCTGTACAATAATTTCGTCATCTTCTATTATTAAGATTTTATACATTTTTAATCAAGTTTTTCTTCTAAACGGACATGTCTGCCTGCGCAGACATCACCCCAAATGAAAGTCGATTGTTCCGCGCCTTTAGCGCTATCGCGCAGGACTTTTATCCTAAATATGCCTTCAGTAATTTCAGTGTATTCTTCGCTCCATCCCTGTGTGACCGCTCGTATCCATGAGATGCGTAAACTCCCGGTCCGATCAGACCATGCTTCATATCATAGCCTGCTTTCAGTGCCGCATCCACATCAGAGCCATAATGAGGATACACATCCACAGCAAACGCAATGTCATTCTCCTGTGCAGCCTTGATCAGACCGGAAACCACCTGGTAATCATATGGTCCCATACTGTCCTTAGCGCAGATTGAAACCATGGTTTCATCACATTCCAGGCCTTTTCCAACACATCCCATATCTACGGAGATCATCTCTGTCACTCCATCTGGGATAGCGGCACATCCACCATGTCCCACTTCCTCATAAGAAGTGATCAGTACATAAATGGTACGCTCTGTCTGAATTTCTTTCTCTTTCAGATATTTAGCATAGCCGAGAAGAATAGCAGTGCTGAATTTATCATCAAGGAAACGGCTCTTGATGTATCCGCTCTCAGTCACAACTGTCCTTGGATCAAAGCAGACAAAATCGCCTGTCATGATTCCAAGTTTTTTCACATCCTCTTTATTCTTCACCGGCTCATCAAGAATGGCCTCCATCGTCTCATAAGTACGTTTGGTATCGCTATACTCGCCGTTTACATGAACAGACGCATTCTCCAGCTGGAAAGTTGCATCATATACTTTGCCGGACTTTGTATAAACCTTACAATTCTCAGCCTCTGCATTGTTTGGATTCATACCGCCGATATTAGTCAGTTTCAGATGTCCGTTGTCCATGATCTGGCAGACCATTCCGCCAAGAGTATCCATGTGAGCTGCCAGAACCACTGCATTCTCATCGTCTTTTCCTCCAAGCTTTACGAGCACAGCGCCCTTCTGGGTAATCTGAGGCTTATAGCCAAGATTCTCAAATTCTTTTTTCACAAATTCGGCTGCCATGTGTGTGAAGCCGCTTGGGCTTGGCACTGCAAGCAGATCCTGTGCTGTTTTCATAACATAATCTGTGTATTTTCCCATGATATTCTCTCCTGTTTCTTACGAATTTTAATCTTATCATCTATCGTTCTTCACTTTTTGTATAGCAATGCGCTTCACAGAAATTACTTTTAAGCGATAACATTATATTTACTTATTATCCTCAAATGTGATAACTTTATAGCCCATACTTTTTGCCAGTTCCACGGGTCTGGCTGCGTCACATAAGCTTCCCATGAATTTCCTGTGGCACTCTGGCTTTCACCAGAATTCCAGTATCTGTGTACTCCTCCGAAAGCAGCTGCCCATATTCCCGGATCAGCTGAATCTTGCCAGCCTCCTGATAGGAAAAAATTTTTTCCACATAAATCTGCTCTTCAGAAAGGATTTTCCCCAGAAGCTGCTTTAAATCCTCCAGACCTTCCCCTGTTTTGGCCGAAACCTTAAGAGTATGGTCTGCCATACTGTCGCGCATGCGGATTGCTGCACCCACATCGACCTTGTTAAATAAAGTAATCGTCTTTTTGCCCTGGACACCAAGCTCCTGCAGGGTATCATAAACAACCTCCATCTGCTGTACCGCCTGAGGATTCGAACAGTCTACCACATGAATAATATAATCTGCATATTTCGCTTCCTCCAGGGTACTCTTAAAAGCTTCAACCAGATTATGCGGCAGTTTACGGATAAATCCAACAGTATCTGTAAGCAGGATCTGCTGTCCGTCATCTAATGTCAATGCTCTGGTTGTAGGATCCAATGTGGCAAACAGCTTATCCTCTGAAAGCACTCCGGCTCCAGTGAGGGTATTTAACAATGTAGATTTACCTGCATTGGTATAACCTACAATAGCAACAGTCTTCATCTTTCCCCGGGTACGTCCGGTACGGAGCAGCTCTCTGTGCTTCTCCACCTGAGAAAGCTCTTCCTTCAGCGCTGTGATCCTCTTTCGGATCAGACGTCGGTCACTCTCCAGCTTCTTCTCTCCAGGACCTCTGGTTCCGATTCCTCCTCCAAGTCTGGACAAAGACGCACCTAGTCCTACCAGTCTGGATGCTCTGTAACGGAGCTGTGCAAGCTCAACCTGTATCTTTCCCTCGCTGGTAGTGGCATGTTTTGCAAAAATGTCAAGGATCAGAAGAGTTCTGTCCATTACCTTACATTCCAGCTCATGCTCCAGATTGTTCATCTGTGCCGGGGAAAGTTCATCGTCACAGATAATTCCTGTAGCATCCGTGGCCAGCATAAGAGCACGTACCTCCTCGATCTTTCCTTTTCCAATATAAGTTCCAGGATGTACAGTCTCACGGTTCTGGATAATTTTTCCCACTGTCTGAGCTCCGGCAGTATCTGCAAGCTCCTCCAGTTCATCCAGGGATTCTTTCACATTATCGTTCTCATCCAGCTGAACGCCAACCAGAATCACCTGCTCCTGTATTTCTTCAATATATTCCATAAATCCTCCTTCCGGATCATCCATAAACTAACTTTCAGTTACTTTTCTATCTGAAAATCATCTGTTAGAGTATAACACAAACCCATTCCTTTTGGGAGAGGTATATTTCAGTTACTGTTCACTGGTAACGTTCCGCGAGGCGTTTTTTGTGAACAAAGTTCACAGAAAACCCGAGAATTGCGGCGCGAAATCATGCGAATGCATGATTTCTGTGCATCGCGAAGCGCGTTACTGTGAACGGAGTGAACAGTAACATATTTCAGATCTGAAAACAACAACTACAGTTCAGATCTCATATAGTATATAATAATAGTAAAAGACCAAAAAAGGAGGAACCTATGAAAAAGAAAAATCTCAAAACTCTTGCAGCATGCCTTTGCCTGTCCTGTACGCTCCTGACAGGTACTCTTCCCACCCAGGCAGCTGCCCGGACATCAGTTTCCCAAACTGCGAAATCTTCTTCCACTGTCACCAATAAGAAGACCCATTCCGGTAAGGGACAGGCTTCCAATTCCTCTTCTGGTACCTGGAAGACCATCAAGGGCCGCCACTACTATTACAATGCTCGCGGCAAGAAAGTCAAAGGCAAAGTCAAAATCGGATCCCGCTATTACTTTTTTGACAAAAATGGAATTCAGCGCTACGGCTGGAAAAAAATCAAAAATGATTACTACTTTTTCCGTATCAGCACAGGAACCACCGGCGCATACATGCTGACCTCCACCACTATAAATGGTATCGCTCTTGATGCTTCCGGACGTGCCAGCAAATCCGGTTCTAACCTGCGCAAGCTGAAGCTAATGACAGAAGCGAACAATATCGTAGAAAAGATCAGCAGACCAGGAATGAACAAAATGCAGCGCCTTCGTGCCAGCTTTGATTACGTCAAGAAGCAGTACACCTACTATTGCTGGCGTGAATTCAGAAATACACAGGACTGGGAAAAGGATTTCGCCGAAGATATGTTTTTCCGCGGCGGACGAGGTGACTGTGTTTCCTATGCAGCAGCTTTCGCCTACCTTGCAAACGCTGTAGGAATGAAAAAAGTTTATGTAATCTGCTCCGGCGGTCACGGCTGGGCTGAAATTGGTGGAAAGGTCTATGATCCTGACTGGGCGCTTGTAAGCAGCGTGGATTCCTACTTTGCAATGTCCTACGATCTCAGTGGCGTGAACGGCCGCCCTATGTACCGGGGCAACCGCCTTTATGTAAAAAAAGTCTGAGAGTATTACCAAAAAAGGATTTGAAATCCGGCATTCAATATTGCCTCAGATTTCAAATCCTTTTTATAATTATAAAAATAACTTCAGGAGCCTACTCTGTTTCCTATTCATTACTTCCAGTCCTGGATTTCAGGAAATCAAGCTCTTTCGCAGCTTCTTCATCCTCCGGATACATTCCGACATAAGATACAGCTTTCTCCTGTGCTGTAGAAAAATCCAGTTTCTTCTCATAAGCTACAATTTCATTAAATAACAAGCTCTGCATTTCATCATCGGAAGCAATGGTAATTCCGCTGCTGATATTTTCCAGGGCAGAATCATAGCTTCCTTCTGCCATATCGCACACTGCCAGTCCATTGTATCCCTGTGCGGCAGTCTGTGTCTGATCCCCGGACGTATCATCCAGCTTCTGATTGATGTACTGCTGGTACATTGCCCGGGCATTTGCGTAATCTGACTGAGCGCCATAGACCATTCCAAGAACCAGAAGTGCCTCTGTACTTCCCTGATTGGAAGCATCTGTCAGCTCCTTCTGGGCATTGGTATAATCTCCCATATAGTAATAGATTCTTCCCCGGCTGCAGAGATCCTCTGCTCCCTTTGCCTCTGTGGACAAAACAGCCTCCAGATACCTGGTTCCATCCGCTTCCATGTCCTTATCCAGGTACGTCTCGTAGATCTGGATGGCCCGGTCATAGCTGGAATCTTCCCCATATGCCTGCTCAAAATCAGAGGCAGCTTCATCATAGCCATCCATTTCCAGGGCAACCTTTCCAGTAAGAAACCAGGCATCTGCATCCATCTCATAATTCTGGGCAAGCACCTGACAGTCTGCCATGGCATCATCCAGATACCCAGCCTGCAAACGTGCTGTAGCGCGATACAGATACAGGTCCCGGGCCATACTTTTACTTACTTTCTCCTCGCCAAGAGCACTGGTAAAAGCAGTAATGGCATCATCATAATTTCCCAGACGCAGCTGACAGATTCCAATCCCGCGGTAAGACACTGCAGGCTTCACACCATTATTCACAGAAGTAGTAAATTCATCCAGCGCATACTCATAGCTGCCCTGCTCCAGATCTTTCTCTGCTTCCTTAAAAATCTGCTGTTTTTCATTATCACAGCCAGCCAGAAGGGAAAGCCCCATGACCGCTGTCAATATTAATGCTGTTTTTCTGATTTTCATTCTCAACCAACGATCAGTCCTTCGGCTTCCATTACTTCCACAACACTGTCTACATACTGATGGCAGAGCTCATCTGTCTCGGCCTCCACCATAACACGGATCAGCGGCTCTGTACCACTCTCGCGGACCAGAATACGTCCGGAATCGCCAAGTGCCTTTCCTGCTGCTTCGACTGCTTCAACCACCTTCGGGTTCTCACGCGCAGTCTTCTTATCTGCTACACGTACATTTCGAAGAACCTGAGGATAAACCTTCATCTCTTTGGCAAGATCACATAAGGTAGACTTCTTATCTACACATGCTTCCATGACCATAAGAGAAGTAAGGATACCATCACCTGTAGCTGCATAACGGCTGAAAATAATATGTCCGGACTGTTCTCCACCAATGCTGTAGTTATTTGCCATCATATTCTCGGCAACGTATTTGTCACCAACGGCAGTCTGCTCATAACGCATTCCTTCACGCTCCAGAGCTTTGTAAAGTCCCATATTGGACATCACTGTGGTAACAACAGTATTTCCATTCAGTTTCCCCTGCTCTTTCAGATATTTACCGCAGACATACATAATCTTGTCACCATCGATGATATTTCCACGATGATCAACTGCGATACAACGGTCAGCATCTCCATCATAAGCAAATCCGATATCCAGGCCATTGTCTATCACATATTTCTGAAGGACTTCGATATGGGTGGATCCACAGTTTGTATTGATGTTAGTTCCATCCGGCTGATTGTTGATCACATAAGTTTTCGCCTGAAGTGCCTCGAAAACACTTTTTGCAATTGCGGATGAGCTTCCGTTGGCACAGTCAAGTCCGACTTTTACATTTTTGAAATCACGGCTTGGAATGGAAATCAGATATCCGATATAGCGGTTTCGTCCGGAAGCAAAATCAACAGTACGTCCAATGTCTTCTTTGCGTGCAAGAGGAAGCTCCTCGATCTCGCCATCAATGTAGGCCTCAATACGCTCCTCGATCTCAGCCTCAATCTTCTGTCCGTTTCCATTCAGAAGCTTGATTCCATTATCATAGAATGGGTTATGGCTTGCGGAAATCATAATACCGCAGTCAAAATCCTCTGTACGAACCGCAAAGGATACACTTGGAGTAGTGGTTACATGCAGAAGATAAGCATCTGCTCCGGAAGCGGTAAGTCCTGCAACAAGGGCATACTCAAACATATAGCTGCTTCGTCTGGTATCTTTTCCGATTACGATCTTCGCCTTATGGTCACGTCCATAATACCAACCTACATAACGTCCTACTTTAAACGCATTATCAACTGTCAGCTGAACATTTGCCTCTCCACGAAATCCGTCTGTTCCAAAATATTTTCCCATATCTAATTATCCTCCTTGCTTATTACACCTGAAAGCATATAGGAATCATACATTCTTTTCCATATTTTCAGGCAAAACTGCAAACAATTACAATATACAGTATCCGATAATCTTATTTGTAAAGTCCGTTTGGATATACGCCAGCCTCGGTAAGCTCTTTAAAGGCTTTGATCACAACCTCTTTATCTTCTTGATAAGTTACACCAAACCAGGTATCCTTTGTCTCAAGCACATCTACCTGGGCAGTTCCCTTCTGGATCAATGCATCGATCATAACCGGAAGAAGATACTCTGCCTTGATATCACCAGCTTTTACATTCTGAAGAAACTCTACAAATCCATCGTATAAAGTATCCATAAACGCAGGAGTCAGTCCCCACATGTTCATGGAAACAAGCTCATTTAAATCAAGCTTCTCTGCCGGCTGTCCATCTTCGCGGCTCTCAGCGCCATCTGCTGTTTTAAAAATGTTGTGTGTCTCGGTAACCCCTGTAAGCTTGCCGTCTGTAATGTGGCAAAGTCCTCTTGTAACACTTCCATTATCGCTTAAGGTGTTTCCAAGACGGAAGCCTGCCATACAAATATGCAGAACATCATCTGCTGGCTGCTCCCGAACCAGATAATCATGTACTTTTACGTATGCTTCCTTTCCATAGTAGTCATCTGCATTGATAACTGCAAATGGCTCTGTAAGGAACTCTCTTGCGCAGATAACAGCATGGCCGGTTCCCCATGGTTTGGTTCTGTCTGCCGGTTTCACAAAGCCTTCCGGAAGCTTCTCCATTTCCTGATATGCATACGCAACTTCTGCGATCTTCTCTACTCTTGCACCAATGGTGCTTTTAAATTCTTCTTCCAGATCCTTACGGATAATAAATACAATTTTATTGAAGCCAGCCTCCAATGCGTCTCTGATGGAATAATCCATAATGATCTCACCATTTGGTCCAACTGGTGCAAGCTGCTTGATTCCATTTCCAAATCTGCTTCCAACTCCGGCTGCCATAATTACAAGAGCTGTTTTTTTCATAGGTAATACCCTCCCATTTTTCATATGATTGTTGTTTTAGAGCGTGTTTGAAAAAGGCTCTAAGTTTACTGTTCCTGCAGATTGCTCAATTTCGCTGCCTGGTCTGCTGCGATCAGGCTGTCGATGATTTCATCCAGATCTCCATTCAGAATGTTATCCAGTCTGTGAAGTGTAAGTTTGATACGGTGATCTGTTACACGTCCCTGTGGAAAATTGTAGGTTCTGATCTTCTCAGAACGATCACCTGTACCGATCTGACTTCTTCGCGCCTCTGCTTCTGCGTCATGCTGTTTGGCCAGCTCCATCTCATACAGACGTGAGCGAAGAACCTTTAACGCCTTATCCTTATTCTTCAGCTGGGACTTCTCATCCTGACAGGAAATTACGATTCCTGTAGGAATATGGGTCAGTCGTACTGCGGAGTCTGTAGTATTGACGCACTGTCCGCCATTTCCGGAAGCACGGAATACGTCGAATTTACAGTCGTTCATATCCAGATGGAAATCAATCTCCTCAGCTTCCGGCATAATTGCAACCGTACAGGTGGAAGTATGGATTCTTCCGCCGGATTCCGTCTCCGGAACCCTCTGTACCCGGTGTACGCCACTCTCATATTTCAGTCTGGAATAAGCTCCGGCACCGTTTATCATAAAGGTAACCTCTTTGAATCCGCCGATTCCATTCTCGTTTAAGCTCATCATCTCTGTTTTCCAGCGCCTGGATTCTGCATATTTTACATACATTCTGTAAATCTCAGCTGCAAAAAGCGCAGCCTCATCTCCACCGGCACCGGCACGGATTTCCACGATAACGTTCTTATTATCGTTAGGGTCCTTAGGCAGAAGAAGAATTTTCAGTTCATGCTCCAGCTCTTCCACGCGCTTCTTGGCATCGGAAAGCTCTTCTTTGAGCATTTCTCTCATATCCTCATCTTTCTCCTCTTCCAGCATGGAAAGGCTGTCCTGAATTGTTTCTTTATTTTTCTTATATTCCTTATAGGTATCCACAATTGGCTGCAGGTCGCTCTGTTCCTTCATAAGCTTCTGGAAACGATCTGGATTAGATGTTACATCTGGCTCACCCAGCTCATTCAGAACTTCCTCGAAACGTATGAGCAAATCGTCCAACTTGTCAAACATGGTTTTCCTCCTGTTATGTTCTTCTCTTTACTTATATAAAACTATCGTCTGCCCAACACAACTCTGTCAAGTCCCGTCAGGTCTTTAACAATCTGTACATCAAAAAAGCCATTTTCCCGCATCAGCGCCTTTACAGCTTCGCCCTGATCATATCCGATTTCAAACAGCATCCAGCCATTTTCCTTTAGGAAAGCCTTTCCCTCCGATACGATTTTTCTGTAAAAATACAGACCATCTTCATGGCCATCCAATGCAAGTCTTGGATCGTGATCCCGCACTTCTTCCATAAGCTCTTCAATCTCTGCGCTTCTGATGTAGGGGGGATTCGAAATAAGGATATCATACAGAGGCATATCTTTGCCAGTGTTTTGTTGAAAAAAAGCTGACGAAAACAAGTCGCTTTCCACGAAAACAGCTCTGTCTGACACTTCCAGGCTTACCGCATTCTTATCTGCCACCTGAAGAGCAAGTGGGGAAACATCAGCACCCACACCATATGCATCCCCGGTAAGTGCCAGAAGACTTAAAAGAATACACCCCGATCCGGTGCACATATCCAGAATCCCTGGTGTCTTTTTCCCCTTCATAACTTCCAGAGCCTTCTCCACCAATGTCTCCGTATCCTGCCTCGGAACCAGTACGTTTTGATTTACATAAAATTCAAATCCCATAAAATATGCCTGATGGGTAATATGCTGCAAGGGAACATGACCTGCTCTTTTTCGGATCAGTTCCCGGTATCTGTCCGCTTTTTCCTCTTCAATCCCGTCAGCTGAATGAGCGAAATAAAAAGCCCTGTTCATTCCGGTCACATACTCCAGAAGAAGCCAGGCATCCAGCCTGGCTTCCTGGATCTTATGCTGCTCCAGAACCTTGGTTCCTTCTTTTAATAGTGTTTCCAGAGAAGTCATTGTGCAGCTCCCGTTTCCGGTACATTCCCGGTACGTTCTTCACTCTCCCCGCTTTCAGATTGCGCGGAAGCAGCGGAAAGATCACCGTTTTCTTTGTTCTCATATGGAATATCCAGATTGAATTCTGTCTTTAAATATGCTCTCCAGTCAAACACAGCCTCCACAGCCTTGATGGCAACCTCTGCCATATCAGCTGTAGGTTCTTTTGTGGTAAATTTCTGCATTGCCATACCAGGTTTGCTCATCATCAAGGCAAATTTACTGTCTGTCCTGCCTGCCCACTGGATAATTTCAAATGAAATTCCAGATACTACAGGTACCATGAGCAGACGGCCGAAAAGACGGAACCAGTAAGACGGTACCAGTACAAAAATAAAATGTAGGAAAATACTTACTATCATAACCAGGAACAGAAAGCTTGTTCCGCAGCGTCTGTGGAATCTGGAGCTCTCAAGCACGTTCTCCACAGTAAGTGGCTTACCATTTTCCACACAGTTGATACATTTGTGTTCAGCACCATGATACATAAAGGTTCTCTGAATATCCTTCATTCTGGAGATCAGGATCATGTATCCCATAAACAGACCCAGCTTCACAAACGCTTCCACAATGGTAACCACCACTTCCGAAGCGCCTACTTTACGGCAAAGACTGGCCAGTGCATAAGGAAGCAGCATAAAGGCTGCAATGGAAATTACAATAGAAATGGCCACAGTTACATAGAGCAAGGCTTTAAATGCCTTGTCTTCTTTTTTCTTCTTGGCTTCCAGTTCTTCTGGAGAAAGAGCAGCATTCTTTCTGGTCTCTTCCTCGTCCTCCTCATCACCTGCAATTTCAGCTGAATACATAAGGCATTTCGTTCCGGTTACCAGAGAATCGATAAAGCTTACCATTCCGCGGATAATCGGTTTCCGCCAGATCCTGGCTTTCCCGAAAATGCATTTATAATCTTCCACTTTTACTACAATTTCTTTATCAGGACGTCTTACTGCAATGGAGTATTTATCCTTGTGGCGCATCATAATGCCTTCCATTACAGCTTGTCCACCGATATTGGATGGTTTCATTTTATCCTCCAGTTACAAAGAAAGGTTGAGATTTCCCAACCTCAACCTTCTCATTCAGTAATATTCAAATTATTTATTCAGGCCGTATTTCTCGTTGAACTTATTGATACGTCCGCGAGCCTGACTAGCTTTCTGCTGTCCTGTATAGAACGGATGACATTTGGAGCAGATTTCTACGTGGATATCCTGCTTGGTAGATCCTGTTACAAAAGTATTACCGCAGTTGCAGGTTACAGTTGCCTGATAGTAATTCGGATGGATTCCTTCTCTCATGATTTTCACCTCTCTATATTTATTCTATTTTATTTGCGTTGAATCTGACGAATTCACACTTTACACAGCCTACTGATTATAGCATGGCGTTATGAGAAATGCAAGTTATTTATAAAAATTTCTAAAACTAATCCCAGATAATATTCTGCACGATGTTTTTTGTGAACATTACAATTTCTGTTTTTTTACCATTTGCACAAATTCAGCATTATTTGCAGTACGTGCAAACATGTTCAGAATCTGTTCCACTGCCTCATCAGACTTCATTCCGTTAAGAGCCTTTCGCATAATATATACAGCTTCCTGCTCGTCCTTGCTCAGAAGCAGATCTTCTCGTCTGGTACCGGATTTCTGAATGTCGATGGCCGGGAAAACCCGTTTCTCCTGAAGCTTGCGGTCAAGAACAAGCTCCATATTGCCGGTTCCCTTGAATTCTTCGTAAATAACGTCGTCCATTTTGCTTCCGGTGTCAACCAGTGCAGTGGCCAGAATGGTAAGGCTTCCTCCCTCACGCATATTACGTGCTGCACCAAAGAAGCGCTTCGGCATATGAAGTGCTCCCGGATCAAGACCTCCTGACAGAGTTCTTCCGCTTGGAGGAACAACCAGGTTATAGGCTCTTGCCAGTCTGGTAATGGAATCCAGAAGGATCACAACATCCTGCTTATGTTCTACAAGGCGGCGTGCACGCTCTACAACCATCTCGGATACACGCTTATGATGCTCCGGAAGCTCATCAAATGTGGAATAAATAACTTCCACGTTCGGTCCCTGTATTGCTTCCCTAATATCGGTAACTTCCTCAGGACGTTCATCAATAAGAAGAATGATCAGATGCATATCCTTGTTATTCTTAAGAATAGATTTCGCAACATCCTTAAGCAAAGTAGTCTTACCTGCCTTAGGCGGGGAAACGATCATACCACGCTGTCCCTTTCCGATAGGGCTGATCAGATCTACGATACGCATGGCAGTAGTTCCGCCGGGACGTTCCATAATCAGACGCTCATCTGGGAAGATCGGGGTCATATTTTCAAAATTGTATCTCTTCTGTCCCTCACTTGGATGGAAACCATTGATAGACGTTACATACAAAAGGGCACTGAATTTCTCCCCCTGTGTTTTAATACGGATATTTCCCTGAATTATATCCCCTGTCTTCAGATTAAATCTGCGGATCTGCGATGGGGAAACATAGATATCATTCTCTCCTGGAAGATAATTCTCACTTCGGATAAATCCAAACCCATCCGGCATAACCTCCAGGATTCCATTGGCCTTTTCGCCACTGTCAAGCTGGACCGTTTCAGCCGGAACACTGTAAGCGTTGCTTACATTCTCTTCTGTACGGTTCTCACTGGCTGCGCCTGTACGGGGCTGTTCCGTTTCCTCAAGTCTTAATTCGGCTGGCGGAACCACTTCTACAGGTTTCGCTACAGGAGTGCGCTTCACGAAGTTCTCCGGTCTGTTTTCCCCATTATAACTGTTCTGGCGTCCTGCATTTTCATTTCTGCCATAATTATTGCTGCGGTACTCAGGATTACGCCGTATAATGGTACGGGATCTGGTTGGTGCTTCTCTTCTCTCCGGTGAAGAAACACTTCCCGTATTTTCTGTTTTTTCTGCTGCCACAGGCTCTGGTCTTGCAGGTATGGTATTCTCTTCTGCTGTTCCGGAAATAGTCTGCTCATTTTCTGCAGTCTGTTCTTTCCTGTCCTCTTCCAGCATACGTTCAATTAATTCAGGCTTTCTCATAGTAGAAATGCCCTTCAGTCCTCTGGCTTTTGCCAAGTCTTTCAGCGTAGCCAGGGATAATGATTCATACTTTTCTTTCATCAATCATCTACCTCTTCGACTAATACAATTCTAAAACACATTTCAATTTTGATTTAACGGGATACAAATGTCTGATTAGACAGAAGCTATATACTGAATTATAAAAACATCCTTCAAAAAACTTATTAAAGTTTATTTTAACACATTTCAGGCGCCGTGTCTACATCCATTCCAAATATATCTATCCCTGCCTGCAAGAAAGTGATAACCTTTGTTTTGTATTATACACACCTAAGGTTTTTCATTGCAAGAATTTTCTGTCGACACATATCCCGACTCTTCGACATATATAAGAGTCCTGTTCTCCCGGTGACCCAAAGATAAGTACCAGCTGTCACTTACCTTTTTATAAAATACCGGTTTCCCACGCCTGTGCTATTCACAATAAAACACCCGGAGATATTTCTCCGGGTGCCGGTCATCTTTAAAATTATTAATTCCAGAACGCTCCGTAAATCTTCTGGATCTTAGCGATCTGTGCGTCTGTAATCTGATTCAGTGCATTCTGAACAGCTGCATAAGTCTGTGGTCTGCTACTCTTCAGGGAAGCATTGTTCAGGATGTAATCCTTAACAGATTCTGCAAAATATTCGGAAGCATTCTGTGTTACATAGGCTTTATTAAAAGCTGTAACATTTGCCTTCTCAGCTGCAAAAATGCTCTGGAAGCTTGCTGTCTTATCTGCATTTCCTGCGATAAATGCAAGGAAATGACCCAGCTCATGATAAACAGAATCATCAATCTGCTTCATTGTAATAGATCTTGATCTTGCATCAAAATATCCGGAATAGTTAACGGATGGATCAACAACAATCTTAAAGCCCAGCTGCTGATATGCTGCAATTACACGATTGTCCATCTTACCTGCAACACTTGCTACATTTGCTTCGTATTTGCTCTGGTTCTGTGAAGAGCTTGCTGCTGCAGTTGCCTGGGCAGCGGAAGTACCAGAAGAAGTAGTGCTTACAGCGGTCTCATTGGCAATTGATACCTGCTGTGTAGTTGTTGTCTGAACAGTTGTTGTGATCTTGGATGTAACAACTTTCTTTTTTGATTTCTTGGTGTATTTCGCTGTTGCTTTGGTAACAACGGTTGTTTTGGTATCTACTGTTGTATTACCGGATTTATTTGTTTTATTGGTTACTTTTGTTTTGGTTTTCAGTTTCTTGGTGTAGCTCTTCTTGGAAGCCTTTTTTAATTTAACAGTCTTCCTGGTTGTCTTAGTACTGGAGGTAGTCTTCACAGTAGTCTTCGGCTGGGAAGCCAGTGGAGTTTCATCTTCTATAATGGAAGTCTCCATGATCGGATCTGTATAACTGGGGAATTCAGGTGTTTCTCCTGCTCCTGAGAATAATGAAACGCCGCCGATCACTGCTGCCAATGCTATGGCAGCACAACTGGAAACAACTTTTTTATTTGCAAGCCACTCTGTTAATTTCTTTCCTTTCATAAATAACACACCTTTCTTGAACCATAATGTAACTGACTTGCCGCTATCTGGAAACTATCAGTCCCATCAGTTTGTGGAAATAAAAAAACCGTTTATCAGATTAAATAAACGGTCGCCACAAATAGAAGAACCACGTCTCCTGTCATATTACATTACCTAATCAATATCAATGCGGCAACCGGCTGTCATAGTCCTGAGACCTTAGACCCTTGGCTTTGCGTCCCTGTCTTTCAACAGGTTTGCCTTTTATTCACTTCTTATAATAAAGCAAACTGTCACTTTTGTCAACGGAATTTCCTTGTTAAAACTTACAAAAATCTGTCTAAAAAGTACGAAAGCAAAAAATCTGTAAAAATATCTGAGCTGATTGTAACGCATGATAATCATTCTCAAATATTTTCACAGATTCCTTTTCGATGTCTGGAGGACAGCAGACACGCATTACAGTTTGCGCGTAGACTCCCGCTCTATAAGAGTTCCGCCCAGTATTTGCCGTTTCACTACCTTTTTCCGGTTGATCAGATCAAACAAGGTACGGACGCTCTGCAGGGCAATTTCCACTCTTGGATATTTCAATGTGGTGATGGATGGATGATAATATTCCGCAATGTCCTGACCATCTGCTCCTGCCACACAATAATCCTCCGGTACTCTTTTGCCGCTGTCAATAACTGCTCTGCATGCTCCTACCGCCAGAGTATCTGAAATTGCATAAATGCAGGAAAAATCCACCCCTGATTTCAAAAGCTCACAGGTACAGTTATAACCATTCTCAATCGTATAAATTCTTTTACCTGGTTTTAAACGAATTATAAGCTTCTCATCGTACTCCAGTCCATTTTTCTCCAGTGACCTTTTATAGCCATTGAGATGGCATCTTCCAAGACCTTCATCTCCGGAAGTAATAAAGGCGATCCTTTTATGTCCGCAGCTGCACAGATAATCAACCATACTCTGGCTCTCAATCTCTGTATCAGTCGTCACAAGGGCACTTTTAGGATAAGTTCCTGTATCCTCCGGAACTGTTTTTCCGGAACCACTGATCACATACGGAACTCTCAGCATTCTCAGCCTTGACTCGTCATAATTATACATACCTCCAAGAAATATGATTCCTTTGACTTTTTTCTCTTTTTCCAGCTGAAGGGCAAGCTCAACTTCGTCTTCATCATCTGCCACATTCTGCAATACCAGGCAATATTTCCTGTCACGGACTTCCCGCTCCAATACATGAAGCATAACACCCCAGTATGAGTTACTGATTTCTTTTATTACAACTGCGATCGTATTGGAATCAGCTCTTTTCAGATTTCTGGCACTATTATTCGGTACATAATTGTACTCTCTGATCACATCCAGAATCTTCTGTTTCGTTTCCGGATTAATGTCCGGGTGATTGTTAATTGCCCTGGACACTGTGCTGACTCCTACGCCGCACAATTTCGCAACCTCTTTAATTGTTATCTGCTCCATAATCGCTCTCCTGCAACAATGTATTCATTATATATGTCCCGGCATATTATGGCAAATGATTTTTAATAAATTTATAATGATTTTTTTATCATTTTTTATTAACAAATATGCTTGTCATTATAAGCGATGTTTCCTTTTCCATATTTGAAAAGGAAAGCTGGTTCTGAAGACATATGGCTGAAGTCAATAGGCTCCGGTTTTGCAGTTCCTTCTACGATTTTATCAGCACATGTGATAAGATCGTGAAGAATTGCTTTTCCAATCGGACGTAAAAAATGTCCTGGGAAAATAAGCTCAAAATCTTCTTTATCTAACTTCTTTAATCCCTCTGCATATTCCTTTACTGTTGCGGAATAGGTATCAAAAATCAGGATTGGAGTTGACACTACACTGTCTCCGGCGAACAGGAATTTATTTTTTCTATCCAGGAAAACTACACTTCCAGGAGTATGTCCCGGTGTAAATAATACTTCCAGGCTTCTGCCGCCCAGATCAAAGATCTGATGCTCACTCAGTGGAAGCATCTGGAAATCTCCGGGCTCACGACCTTCAATTATGTACTCTGTTCCATAAAATCCCGGTTCTTTCTTTGTTTTTTCAACATAATGCTTCCAGCCGCTTCTAAGCTTCTCTGTATCTGCCATTTTGAAATCTTTTTCACTCAGATATGCCTTTCCGAACTCGTGATTGCCTCCCACATGATCCAGATGTCCATGTGTATTTAATACAACATATGGCAAATCAGTCAGAGTCTCGATCACTTTTTTCAGATTTCCAAAGCCTGAACCGGTATCGATCACAGCTGCACTTTTTTCACCTTTTACAAGATAAATAATGTCAGCTCCGAACTCATCGATTGCCCAGACATCCTCTGCCACCAGCTGAACTGTGTAGCCTTCAATTCTCTGTAAATTAATATTGTCCATTTTCTGCCGTTCTCCTTTTCAATTACATTTTTACTGCGCCTGCGGTAAGTCCGCTGGTGATATATTTCTGTGCTGCAATATAAATGATTATGATTGGAACCATGGACAGAGTCATTCCGGCAAGCATCAGATTCCACTCAGATCCGGAGGTACTCTTAAACATATAAATAGCAACTGTCAGGGTTCTCAAACCACTGTCTGAAACATACAGGTTTGGCATAAGGAAATCATTCCATGTCCACAGGAAAAACAGTACCAGAAGAGTTATGCTTGTGGATCGTACCAATGGGAAAATTACCTGCCACATGCAGCGGAACATTCCACAGCCGTCAATTGCCGCTGCCTCTTCCAGTTCCTTTGGAATTGATTTCAGGAAACCAACATAGGTAAAAATACCAAATGCTCCGTGGAAGCCGGCATACAGGAAAATAAGTACGGTCAAGTTATTCAAAAGATTTGCATTGGTCAGCTGTACAGAAAGCGCGATCATAATGGAATGGAACGGAATGATCTGTCCAAGGGTGAACATCAGATACAAAACAGTTCCAAGCTTTCCAGGGATGTGCGCAATTCCATATGCAGCCATAAAGGAAATGATGGTACATACCAGCATGGTTCCCAGGGTTACATATGCTGAATTTCCAACTACTTTCCAGAATTTCAGACGTTCTATAGCTTCGGTAAAGTTTCCGGTATAGAGGTAATGTGGAAAAGAAAGGAAGTTCTGGATCATATCGTTATGTGTCTTGAATGCGTTCATCACAAGCAGGATGATCGGCATAAGGAACAGGACACCAAAGAAAAACATAATAATGGTTGGAAGCCATACTTTCTTTTTCATTAGTATTCTACCTCCTTCTTACGAGTGCAGTACAACTGGATCAGAGTAACCGCTGCTACTGTAAGGAACAGGATTACAGATTTCGCTGAGCCATAGCCCAGGTTGTACTTGGTGAAAGCTTCCTGGTAAATATTCATGGCAACTGGCATTGTGGAACCGTAAGGACCACCGCCTGTCATTGCGTTCGGAATATCGAATGACTTAAATGCTCCTGAAATAGAAACAAACAGATTGATCGTGACAGTTGGCATAAGCAGCGGAAGCTCGATTTTCAGAACTTTTTTCAGACCGCTGCAGCCATCCAGCTCAGCAGACTCCATAACATCCTTCGGAATAGTCTGAAGACCTGCGGTATAAATGATCATCAGGAAACCAATGTTCTGCCAGATGGAAACCACAATGATCGTCACAGTTGCCATTGACGGAGTTCCGAACCAGCTTATATTTGCCAGCCAGTCCCAGCCTAATGCTCCGCCAAGTGCAGGCATTGCATTTGTAAAAATAAACACCCAGATAAAGGATACCAATACGGCACTGACAATGTTAGGAATGAAGAACATAGCTCTGACCACGCCTTTAGCCTTAATGTTCTCATTCAGGAAATAAGCAAGAATAAATCCAAAAACATTACTGCCAATAATGGTGAACGCACCAACAAAAAGGTTAAATCCAAAGGAAGTCCAGAATTTTGCATCGGAAAACAATTTTACATAATTGTCAAATCCCACAAAAGCTTTTTTCCCGGACATCAGATTCCATTTCAGGAATGAATATGGAATGGTTCCGCCAAACAGAGGTGCCAGCATTGCAAAGGAATATAAAAGCAAGGCAGGCAGAATCAGCAGAAGATAAAATTTCTTGTTTTTCTTATATAAAGATGACATATTATCCTCTCTTTCTTTTTCTAAAAGGCTCATCTGCTTATACAGATATCACGATAAATCTTCCATTAAAAAGATTCCCGGGGGGTGCTCCCCCCGGGAATCGCAGGTCAGCATTTCCTCTTATTTACTGATCCAGATATTCAAGATATGCTGCGTCAAGCTCGGAAATTACCTCATCCTTGTCAGCAGCGTCTGCCATGTAACCCTGGAAGATATCTCCGGAGATAACATCAAATCCGTTTACATACTGCTGATATACCCATGGAATTACGTTTCCGCTGTTTGCATATTCCAGATAATCGTTTGTAGATGCAGAATCATAATTAACTGTGAAATCCTGGGAAGCCGGTGCAGAACCTGGTTTCTCGGTTACAATTGCAATATATCCATCAGAAAGGGAAGCATCGCTTAAGAAGTCAATAACCTCTTTGCAAGCATCCATATGCTCTGTCTGAGTGCTTACTCCATATACGATTCCTACGTCAACTGCTGCTTTGTTTCTCTCAGCGTCGTTGGATACTGGTAATGCAAAGTATCCGATTTCCGGCGGGTTATCCATTTTTGCTACTACGTTCTGGCTGAACTCACCGCTGATCAGCATAGCTGCTTCAGAGTTTGCAAGTGCATTGAAACCGGATGTGGAGTCGCAATCCATCATATTACTTCCGCAATGAGCTTTGATAATATCTGCTGTTGCAAATACATCATCGATACCGTCTACATTGAAGGTTCCCTCGCCGGAATTTAACTGATCCAGGAAGCCTTCCATATCATCCTGTACTACGTTTGACATCATTACACTGAACATGTGTTTCAGAGTCCAGGAATCTTTGAATGTGGAAGCGATTGGTGTTACGCCGGACTCTTCCAGCTTCTCACACGCTGCTTCGAACTCATCTCTTGTTTTCGGAACTTCTTCGATTCCTGCATCCTTAAACATCTGCTTATTGTAGAATACACCAAGATACTCAACGTTTGCAGGATATCCGTAGATTTTGTCATCATAGGTAGCAGCTTCAAGAGCTGTCGGGTAAACCTTCTCAGTAAAATCCATTCCGCTTAAATCCTGAAGTCTTCCTGCCTCTGCAAAATCCTGCACCTGTGTCCATGGTGTAAGGATGTAGATATCCGGCCAGTCATTTGTTGCAGCTGCAGTTCCAAGGAAATCAGAGTAATCTCCGGACTGCATTGTGATATCCAGCTCGATATCATCATGTTTGCTGTTGAAGGACTCCATTGTACGATCCAGCTGATCGCCCCACTCACCATTCCATACAGTCATAGTGACCTTGGTCTTCTCTCCATCAGCCCAGCAAAGGTTTGTTCCAAGAGACATAACCATTGTTCCGGCTAATACTGCTGCCAACATTTTTTTCTTCATTTCTTATACCTCCTAGTAGTACATCCATCTAGTTTTTAAAGTGTTGTTGGATATAGCTTTGCCAGTTTAATTCTGGCATCAGCTGTCGTGAAC
>NZ_JADNDC010000032.1:0-52436 GCF_015551645.1 Ruminococcus sp. D54t1_190329_F1 | reverse complement strand
TACTTACTCATTGCCACTGCTGTAGGTGGGTCAATTTTCCTCGTTAAAACTGGGTCAGTTTTAAGTATAAATCAACAGAAAAGCTGCCACATTCACCTTGACTTCGGCTCCGGAAAGCATCTCAATAACAGCTGTTTTCAGCCCATCATAGTTCATGTTAATCAAAGGCACAATCACATCATAGGATGCTGTTTCTGACCAGTAACTCCTGAATTCCCCCCTTAGCATTACGCTGACAACGGCTCTGGGATTATAAACCTGGTAATCCTTCAGAAGATAGCCATCGTACCATCGCTTCACTTCAGCAAAGTCCTGCTGATATTTTTCTGACAGCTTTTTCACTTCAGCTTCTGTAAAACCAATATACGGAGCCAGATTGCTTGCGCTCAGCATTGTAAACTCATCAAAATTATTTAATGCCGACTGAGTTTTTTCCTTTTTAATTGGAAGAATGCCAGTAAGATATGCAAGTTGAATATATTTAACCGCTTTATGGGGTCTGACCCCAATGCTCATTGTTTATGCTATACGAATCAAAACATCCCATTCATCAATAATAATGACAAATTTCTGTCCTGTTTGATTCTTAACTCTTGAAAGAGCATCGGACAAAGAACCGTCTTAGAGAATCAAACACTCTGGATAAATTTCACGCAGTTCATCCAGTACGCTTTTTGTAATAAACTGTACCACTTTGTTCTTATCTTCACAATTTGCCAGAAACCACTGAACATCAATGTGAATTACATCATATTTGTTAAGATACTTTTTCTGTGTTTTCCCGATTGAGAGACCGGAAAACATCTGCTCAGAATCTGCGCCCTTACTGTAATATGCTGCAAGCATATTCGCCGCATAGGATTTCCCAAATCTCCTGGGGCGACTGTTGCAAATATACGCATCTGTAGTATCCAGAACGTGATTCATATATTCGATCATACCAGTTTTATCCACATAAATTCTGGAATTCAATGCAACCTGAAAAGCACTGTTGTCCGGATTCACAAATCTTCCCATCTCGCATACGCTCCTATATAAAAAAGTTTTCACAGTATCATTATTTTCTATTAATAATGATACCATGAAAACTTTTTGGTCTCAATAATTTTATGCGTGTTTATGAATTCACTAAGTTTTGTTTATATTGATTCATAAGGTCAGGTCTTTTCCAGTACCAGTAAATTTCTATCTCCTATCAAGCGGAGTGTAGTAAAAATCCATTTACTATCATTATGAGTTCTAAAACAGACGCGGTAAAGCTACCCCAAATTTAAGCACTTACTCAATAAGTTTGGCAACCCCTCAAGAACTTTGATTATCCAAAAAAATCAAAAACTTACTCATTATCCAACATCTTATTAATGTTAAAAGCAGGCAGCACAACACATTCTACTTCCGGCTGCGCAGTCACTAATGAAACCTGGCTTCTTAAATAGGGCATCATAATCGCTACACTATTTTTTACAACAAGTGAATTTTTCAACGCATCTGTTAACTCATTTTCTGATTCTACGCTAAAAAATCCAGACAAACTAATCTCCAAAGTATATTCTTCTGGTTTTTTTCCCTTTAGAACCAAAGTCACCTTATAAATTTCCGTTTCTGATCTTTGTGATATGTTAGATTGGATTTCAAATTCAAGTTCTTTATCATTTTTAAATCCTAATCTATTAAACTCAATTTTATCAAAAACTATCTTATTTAACTTTAAAACACTTTCTATATTTTTCATTTTATCATCCTTTATGCAGCAGTTGCTATATCATTTACCTGCTGTTCACTTAATTCAAATACATCCGCCATTTCACTTTTGGTAATTTGGCTACTATTCATACGTTCCGCTTCTTTTATATAATTCAATTTTTCATCATATGAAGGTAAATTAATTTGTATAGTCTTTTGCATTTTATAATCCACCAACTCCGTAAATTGATCTATATTTCTAATCAAGTTTTCTAAAGAAAAACCTACGAGAATTTCATTAATATCAACTTTTTCATTCTTTTCATCAAAATATTTATTTGCAAAAAACTCACTATCAAATTTTTGAACAAATTCTCTCATTTGCTTTGTTAGAATTTGAAAACACGCATTTTCTTCTGGCAACAATGCAATGTCCAGCGAATCAATACTTCTCCTCGTTACTACATCTGAAACTATCTCTTCGCCAGATATTATATTCCAATATTCCTTTTGTTTTAATAGCACATCTCTCATAGGAGTTTTACCATGCAACAGATAATATACCTCTAGCAAAGATGGCTTCACTACAATATATTCCAGTTCGTCTATATCTATACATAAAGCTAAATAATACTGCTCATTTCCCTTGCATAAGAAAAAAATAGGTACATCTATATAATCTACCAGAACTTGTTCTAAGTATACCTTTACAGAATCAATAACAAAACATAATTCCTTTTTCATTTTAATGCTCCTCAATCAACTTAAATCCACTAACATCAGCACCAGTATAAAGCCACCAACATACATGTTCTTCCCTTGTATCCTGCGGTCCACCCGCGCTATAAACATATCCTGCTGCTAACTTCTTTTTGGGATTAGGAAATTTCATTTTCTGTTCAACTATTCTTCTATCCAGGAAACTGGAAACACCATAATAGTGTGGATCCTTCGTAATATCCCCACCCACGCCTCTTGGTCTCTTGGGTTTCTTTCCTAATTCAAAATAAGATTTAAAATCTTCCAGTGAAACAGGTCGATTATCATCCCAATTTCTTTCTACAGCTCTATATGTGTATAAATCTTCATATTCAAATTTAGTAGTCTCTGGAAATTCAATTTCATTCTTCAATAATTTATCTTTTAAAACAGTAGGAAACTTCTGACACAATTCTTTCTCAATCCTCATTTTATCATTTCCCTTTACTAACATATTTTATTTCTAAAATACAATTACAAATACATTCATATAATTGCAATATAGCAGACATAGTTTAGAGTGTCAATGTCGATTTATTTCGAAAACATTTCATTATTTAGCCTATTCTTCTGCTTAGCACAACCTTTTAATATTCTTCTAATTTATCTTAACTTTTTTTGATTTCCTTTTGCTTGTTTAATAAATTTTTCAATATTATTACAGTGCCTCCCAAAATATACTTAAAAATACAATAAATAATTCCTCCAACTGGTTTTATAAGTTTATAAAAACACCAATTGATAAATACACCATGAATACGATTCATAAAAAACAAATCAATTTTAAGCATAATTATTTTATAATTCATTTGATGCGCTATATTCTTTTGCTTCGGATTCATTGCAACACCATTTACCCAAAATCCTAGTGCTTCATTTGCTGAAATCTGATTAAGCGCTGATAAACCTACCTCTTTTCGTATTTGTCTAAGTATATTTGCTACAATATAAATTATCATTTGGGGATCATAATATTTACTTGACTTTATATATTCACTATTTGAAAACTCTCTAAAGAAAATATATTCTTTGTACAATTTCTTTGAAGCATATAACATCAATGAAGATCCAGCATCATAAAACTGTAGCTGTAAATCTTTATCTATTTTCCCCTCATTATTCAGTTGCAATTTTTCTTGACTGGTAAATGCAATTCTGAGCAATGAAATCAATTTTGCATATTCTAATCGACGACTTTCATATTTCTTATACTTTAGCTCCGCTTTTCTATTAAAAATATAAATAATAATTGTAACCATTACAGAGAAAAGTGCTACATATTCCGATTTAATATGGGTTGCAATAAAAGTTAATGTATTTTTTAATTCTCCTAAAATATCCATACGAATTCCTTCCACTTCTTTCTATAAACGCCTATCAACGCTCCCCCAACTCGATCTTCAACCTCTAAAATATACTAAAATTTAAATCCACCAGTTTTCTAACGTTCCATAAAAAATTCATAACATACAAGAAAAGGGACTTTAAGGAACAGTCCGCTTTGATTATCTAAATTTTAGAAAATTCACCTTTTATTTTTCTGTCTGTTGTGTTTCAGTGTATCATTTATCAAGCGTTCTTTTAACTCTTTTGGCACAGTTTTTCCAGTTCCAAGTAATACAACCGCTTTTCTTCTATCTTGTCTCTCCGTAGATGAATGATCAGAGTCATCGTATCCCATAAGATCAATTCCAAGCGAAGCAGCTTCTTTATACATTTTTTCTCTTTCTCTGATTTCTTCATTCGTTGGCTAAATAAACTTTCTCTTAATCATGTATCATTCACCTACATAAATAAATTTCACGCCCCTCCAAGAGACATCATATATAATTATAGTTTATCATATCAAAATAACCATCCTCCGAAATTATAATAAGTAAATGTTTTTCTTCTTTATGACTGTAAGAATATTTGACAGCTGAGTTATATCTCGCACCACGTCCTTTGTCTACTCCTTTAGGTGGCATCGTTCCGTCCAATATTACTCCTATCATATAAAACCTTCCATACTGATCCAGCAACATTGCTCCGTCTATTTCTCCAAGTGCTTCAATACTTCTAGCACTCACCATTTCCTTCACAGAAACTTGATATCCCGCCTCACGTAATCTTTCTGATTCACTCAATGCATTTTCTGTAAAGAGCAACATCGTTCCATGTTTCTGCCTTCTTGCACTTTCTACAATCTTCCATACATAGTCTATATTTGTATCTTCTTCAAATATTTTTTTATAAGCCAAATAGAAAGTTACTTTATCGTCATCTTTAAAAAGTTTAACTTTTTTATCCTCAAAAATTATTTTATTTTTTTCACTTCCTTGGAAGCCAAAAGACCATTTACCAGTGCCATTAAATTCTACTAGATACAATTCTCCTTTAAGATTTTCTGATGATATATACCCTTCTACTTTATTTCCACAACATCCAAGATAAAGCCCGTTATTTTTATCTTTATATGTAATCTCTAATAACTTTCTTATCTGCTTATCATGGTTTAGTTTAGTTTCATCGTTAAACATAATATCATTTGAAAAAATTATATCACAATCTTCTTTTTTTATCCCCCAAACTATATATTTCTTATTTACTTTATTCCCTTCATAATGCAAATAAGATATTTTCGAAATATTTTCAGCCAACATTACGCGCGGGCCCATTGCCATATTTATAGTGTTATTAATTTTTCTATCCACAAACGCAATTGCATTTTCATATATCATATTCCTTATAGAAATTTCAACATCGCCATTCTTTTTTTCTGCTAACCCCAGAAGACTTTCAAAAAAGTAATTCACTTGATAACAAATGTATTCCTTCATCGTCATAATTTCTGCACTGCCATTATACAGAGCAAACGTATAACTATTTTCAAATTTATCATGCTTTATCGCAGAAATAAACCAATTTTTTCCCAGGGTCATTTTTGAACAACCGTTATTCATATTTTCTAAGTCTTCTTTTAAGCTTTCATCTATATGCCGATAACATATTACCTTATCATCGCAGCATCTAAGAATCCGAAAAAAACCTTTTATACTTTTGGATATAGGATCTATAAATTGCATTTCCCTATAAAAAGCCCTCGCATATTCTTCCATTATACGAGTTTTATACTTATCAGCATTTCCGTATATATACTCCATGTTTTTCTTCCTATTCTGTCAAGCCTAAATTTATTGATTTTATAGGCTTTGACGATTTTTATTTACCTCAAAAACAGAGCCGGGAGTGATGGATATCGTAGTATCATGTACCGAATAGCTGATAAATGGATATAGTTTTAAAAGCATCCCTTTTGTTTGCTTTATAAAGGCTATTTTCCCTCTGATCAACTATGATGATGAACCTTCCGTGCCTAAAGGGATCATGTCCCAACTTCCTTCGTCCCATCTACCATACACTGAGTGCCAGCCAAGCTCCTAAACAGGGTCCATGCCCCATGGTAAACACCGATGCCGGCTACAGCTCTTGTTTTTTTCTGTTCGATTGTTACTGACCTGCATTCATCTATTATGGTACTGATTTACTCAGTGGACGCTATACCATTACAGATTCCTGTTAGTCTTTTGGCTGATGTGGTCCGTTTCAGACCTCATCGTTTACGGGTTTCTGTTCCAGAACCCTGTCCAGTCTCCAATTCGGATTATCACAGACTCGACAGAGTTCTGGAAGTATTCACTGTTTTTGCTCTTTATGCTGCTTTTGCGGCTAATGCAGCTTTTGGCCGTTTGATGTCCTTTAACATTTTTTGCGGATCATAGTCTTTTTTCTGCTTAATTCCCTTCCTCGGATGTCGATTGCTCTTATATAATGAGTTTCACTGCCTATATCGCATCCAACTATAAGCATGTCATCCTTGATAAAGGAAAGTTTATCATTTTTTGCAAATTTACCGTTTGTTTCCAGTTCTCTCCAGGTATACGATTTTAATTCTTTTTCAACATCTTCAATCCGCTTGCAGAGTTCTTCTTTTGATAAAAGATTAACTGCCTGATTTTCTACATTTGCTTGCTTTTTTGTCTTATTTGTTTTAACATTCATTTCAGATACCTCTTGTACTTTAGATTTTTACTAACTGGCCGGTCAGTAATAATCTAAATTTACTTGAGGTATTCTTTTTAGTCAATTCCTTTTACTCTTTAAAGTATACAGGAAGCTCCTATTCTTTTAGGCACATTATTCATTTCAGATAATTTTCTCTCATTATTTCACTTATATCTGTGCTACTATATCCTTTTAATGACATCAAACTGATTTCAAGCAAATACTTATCAAACGTCAGCTTTTCCTCAACTAATATGCGCTTAGTTTGTGCGAAAATTTCAAAGAATTCCGAATAAGAAATAGTAAGTGTGGTTACCTTATCGAACATTCTCTCCACTTTTTTTGCGATGCCCGAAGATGTTGGAGATTGATTACGGCAGTAAGTATAGAAGCCATAATATATCTCACAGCAGGGCGTTATTTCTGCCTGACATACACTTTTAATTAACTCTATTATATTGATTGCATCTTCATATTCATCAATATTAACCTGACGGAACGCTAAGTAACGAATAATTTCACTTTTTCCCAGTATGGATAATTGACTGTATTTTGTAGATTTTTCGGAAATAACTTTTAACCGATTATAAACCGCTTTATAGTTACTTATATCTAATTTGCAGGCAGCCTGTGTTAAAATGCTTTCCTGTTTTGCAGCTAACCTAACAGATGAAATACAAAACGTTACAACAATATACGCCAAATACAAAATTATAAACAAAGAAATATTTTCTTTTTTCCAATCAATAGAATAAATAGTTAACATCCCCAGTACAAAGCTAAGCGTTGTTTCTGAAAAACTCCTGGTGCTAACATATATTCCGATGGATAGTGTAAGGATTAACATTCCCAACAAGTATGTAGTTGAAAATCCAGCAGCCAAATAACCGCGAATACCTAAATCAACCAAATAAACTACAACTAAAAACAGAACCGGCATCTTTTTAAAAAGAGTTTGGGTTACTACTTTGAGCGCGGATAATGCAGCTAAAAGACTATTGTTCTTTTTCATTTATCCATTCTCCTCTTTGTTCTTTCATTTTCTCCACTATTCCCCCAAAACAAATACTTATCTATAAATATATACGGTGAAAAATAACAAAACTCACAAAAATAGCGTAGGTTCCAAAATATCTGAAACACTTTTATCAAAAAGAGATGCCCTCCATTTTCCAGACATCTCTTTTCGAAAATTATCAAATTGTATTACCACTACGAGAACACCTGATTGATTCCCATTTTTCTCACATAATCAATCCACTCATAAATATCCTCAATATCATACAAAGCATTCATATCGTCATCTGTTGCTTTCTTTAATGCCAGAGTCATCAAGGCATATTCATTTTCCAACAGAGTGTCAAATACCCCCTGGTCGTCGGTGTTTATTGATACACAGAGATTTTCACCAGTGTTCGTATCTTTTAGCTTTCGTGAATTAAACCTTAAAATCGGATGCTCTTCGTATTTCTTTATTGTTCCAATTAAATAATTCGAAGAGGGATTTGTTTCAATGCCAATTCCCTTGCAGGCAAGTTCAGCGATCATTTTATCCTGCATGGTACGGACTAATTTAATATACTCTTTCGTAACCTTAAATTCGGTTATTTCATTGCCTTTTTCCCGAACCTTTTTATTAAAATGATAGTAATAGTACAAATCCCTATATCGCTTATTTCTTCTGAGGTCATTATCCACTCGCGGGTTGAAACGAAATCTGTCGAAATAGATCAATTCCATTTTTTCCAAAGCTGCATTAAATTCCTTTTCTTCTAATCTATAGCACTGAGGATTATCTCCCCTCAATTTCCAGCTTTGATAGTATTCATGTATGGATGGACAGGGACCATTTCCAACGTTGTTCTCATAAATTTCCTTATACAATGATGTATATTTCTCAATCAAATTCGTTTTTAATTTTTCGTCTAACGAACAGCCTAATTCACCAGACCTGCAATACAGCCAGACAATATCGTCCAAAAGAATTTGTTTTGAAAGAACAACTTTATATCCCTTCATTGCATAGTATTTTTCAGGAGATATTCCAAGAGCCAATGCATGACCTAACCTGCTGCCTCTTCGATAATTGCAAAACAGCAAAACCTCATCAATCGCCCGTAAGCCATCTGTAATATCAAAGAAATCCTCACCAACATGATAGGTCATCTGAAGATTTTGTACATCCTCACAGTTATAAAAACGAGAAGCATTTTCGACCTTCACTCTTTTTGCTGTCAAATAGCGGTATACCTGCCCAAATGCTTCCGGGCGACATGCAATTTCGCTGGCGCATGCATCAATTCCCTTGATATGTTGATTAATCTCTCCATTTTTGTCTAACATTGCCACTATACTTCTGGCCTGGCGTGCTGCCATTTTGCGTACATTGTTATTTCTCGGTACTCCATCCTTAAATGAATCATCAAACATTTTAGGAAAATGCAAAACATAAATTAGCTTATCATATCCATCATTTACTGATTCTGACTTTACAATGCACTCATATTTTTTCAGATTTTTAATCAACTTGGCAGAAGTATTTTTTGGACAAATTCTCGCCTCCAATGAAATCATATTTTTCTTCGTTAAAGATTCATTCAGCGCTAATCGCACTAATTCGTCTTCATATGGCTTATGTCCGTCAATAAAAAACTCTTTTCGGTCCTGATAATCTGAAAAATTACCAAATCCAATCTTTTTATTGCTCTGGATCAATTCACCTCTGAAATCTGTGCGCATAATTAAGTACGCATAGAATATATTTTTTTGAAATCTGTCAAATTTTCCTGTTAAAACACTTCTATAACAACAGTATAAAAATTTACGTTCCCCAGCCAATAGCCGACACACATTGTCGTTGTACTTCATCATCTCATTTTCAAGAGCATAGTCTAAAACCACACCATTAATTTTCGCTCCATAAAGATTTCCAGCCATAGCGATCAGGTTCTGAATATCACTTGTTATTTCCCGTAACGATATTCCTTTTTCAACTTTTCTAATCAATGCTTCAGCGATTTCAAACATGTGGGAATTTTCTTTTATCAGGAAAAATAAATATACCCTGTATAAAGCAGCTCTCAGACATTCTGTATAAAAATCCTCTTTTCCCCCTCTTTTGTCAAAGCTGTCGTTTCGCTGTATCTGCATTGTTCTGGTTATTTTCTTAAACTCAGCATTTCTGCCTGAAATATAATTCATCAGGCATAACCAGTTTAGTTCAAAAATTTTTGTGGAACCATTCAAGTGAAAATGATTTTCAGCTACTCCCTGGTCCAAAATATTATGTAATCGGCTGTTGTCACTTCTAATAATCGGAAGCCAGGCAAAATATTGGGTATTATATCCTTTTTTCCAGTCATCATATGCCAGATATGCGCATGTGAAAAAGTCCTGCCCCATCAGTAATGTAATTTCCCGCCAGCGCAGCAATTGATCGAACTTGCATTTAATCTCATTTCCGTCCAGGCGCAGCATTTTATCAGCCACAGAAAACACCAGTTGAAACACTCCAATATCTTCACTTACATCGTTTTTCCACAGATTGGTCTGGAGTTTCATTTGACTACACATAAATGAATAATTGTTACTACGCTCGTCATCTGTTGCGTAGGAAAACACATCTGACGAATAACGCATGTAAATATCCTTTTCCATTTTGCTATAGGAGCAGTAATCCACCATCTCCTGCTGGCTTTTTATTACATACATATATGGAATTTTCTGAAATACAATTTCTATATTTCCACGTTCTATGTCCATTATTTTTCCTCGTTGTACTTACTGCAATCTTTTGCTATATCTTTATATTCCTTACTCATTTCCTCTGGTATATCTAATTTAGGATTTTCTACCCAAAATTCAGCAACCCTTTGGTAATAATCAATTGCATACTCCCGCATTATTATGAACCCTGCATTATCTCCTTCCACTTTTTCATCTTTATGCCTTACTTGATAGCGCTTCATATTATGAATTATATTTTTAACATTTTTTAGAACATTTTCAGCAGATTTATTTTTCAAATAGGTAGATACACTTTGCAATGGTTCGTCTGGCTGAACATCAAAATCCAAAGAATCCATCATTTCTTTCACTTTGTCTTGTTTCTGCTTTTCCTCAAATGATACAGATTCTTCTATACTTCTCTGTAAGAGATCTGCATATAATTCGCTAATATTGATTACAGCCTCTTCTCCATCCGAATCTCTCAATATTAGGTTATTCAGCTTTTCCTCAAAATTCTTATCAATATATTCTCTATAAAACCGCTCTATATTTCTAAAAAATCGGTCCACTACAGCTCTTGTCTTCCCACGTTCATCTTTATTACCTGATTCTTTAGACTGTCTATTTTTCCAACAATATTCATGAAATCGCATTATTAAGTCTATGTTTGAAAAAATTGTTCTGAAAGCATGAATTTTATTAGAGTTATCATTTTCAATTCTTCTGATAACTTTTTGAAAATCTTCCTTACTAATTCCTAATATTTCTATATTTAACTTCTTATACAAACTTTCCAAACTGCAAATCCCAATAATATAATTTTCTAAACATATTTGCAATGGATTATTTAATCTATAATTAGAAAAAATTATATTTGAGTTATATATATATCTAACCATCGGAGGATTTTCGATATTATCAGTAATCTCTTTACAGATATTAGAAAAAAGCCCCAACATTACCCAGTTAAAAATTTTATATTCTTTTTCCTTATCATTTTCGGACAGCTTAGATATATAGTCTTTGTTAGGATCTAATAATTCATTAGTTATATTAAACGCATTGCCAACTTTTTCCGAAAAAAGATTATATACACTCATTGTCGAAAAAAAGAATCTAGATCTTACCATTGGATTGTCGCCAGCTGCATTCGGAATTATATCATCAAATGATGGCCCCCATATATATCCACCTATAAATTCTCCCAATTCCTCATAACATCTACTTCTCTGCAAATTATTTAATCTAAGTGTATACAAAATTTCAAACATATAAGCAAATTTATTATCTTTTTTATCAAACATACTATTCTTATATGTAGTAAACCAGTTTAAAATCCAGAAAAAACAATTTGTTCTTTCCATCTGAAAACTTGCCGGTGGAAGAACGTATTTTTTATCAGACTTTTTATAATTTTCATTCAAAAAATACCAGACTTCTGAGTTCAACTGTAAATATGGAACTCTAATTAAATTCTGTACCTCTTTATAATTTACCAACTCACAATTCTGCGGAATCCATTCTTTCTCAAAGTACTCCGTAAATTTCTCAATGTTATCAAGATATTCACTGTCATTTTCTGGAACTTTCATATCTCCAAGAAGACTAATTAAATTCACAGTATCCCGTAAATTATCTGGCTGTAGCCAATTCATTTTTTCGTCGTTTAATAAAAAACGCATTCCAGTTTTCATGTATATCAAATCCAATAAAGAAGCATTCAATGAATTGGTTATCTTATCCGCATAAATAATTTCCTCTTCATTTTTTTGATAAACAATTTTCGCATTTTCTATATATCTAACATTTGGCAAATAAATCCTTCTGGACTTCGGAATCAGTTTGGCAATATAGCGCTCTGCCATATCTTCCACATCTATCACTGCACCTGCAATTTTTCCCTGGTTTTTCAAAACATTACTATAATTTTTGAAGTTCTCTTCCTGAACACAAAGCTGCAATTGTTCCACTTTAAGTGCCATCACTATGACAATATCTGGAATAATTAAATACTTACGTATCTGTTCAGCCATTTTATACGCATTGGCATTGCACATGTCCAGATCATCGATTGCAATCAAAAGTTTTTTTGAAGTATATTGGTTACGAGAATCTTCCGTCATCATATAATCCAGATATAACTTCACCAAATTACTCAAGTCACGTCTTAACCGCAGACTTTCCCCCATCTTTGATATCTTTTCTATGCTTCCCTCGTAATCATATTCCTCTTCCAGCATTTTAACAGGATCGTTAAGCAAAGAAATATCCTTATATACCTTTTGAAATTCGTTTAATAACTCTTCCCTTCTATAATTAGCAAATCTTTCAGGTGAAACATCGTATTTATCAGAAAATTTCCGATAAAGCGAAGCGATAATAATATCTAAAACATTATGTACATTATCAAAAGCAGAAGGATCAATAACAATAGGTTCTGAAAAAACAGTATTTTTGACATTCTCGCACTGCGCAAATATAGTAGATTCTTTTTGCTCTTTCTCGTTAACTACTGCATTAATAAAAGTAAACATTGCGCTGCTTTTACCCTCGCCACGTTCTCCGCAAAAAGCAATAATATTATTCTCCGTCTCCGCTTTCTTCCAATCTGGCTGTTTATCGCGTTCCTCATTTGCCACGATATTCTCCAGCATGGCTGCAGCTTCCAGATATTGATCATAAAAAATGTCGTTTATTTCAATCTTGTCTTTGAGGCTTAATTTAAATTCCTGTCCTTTAATTATAGTTAATATTTTTTCATTTTTCATAGCTTCTATTTTCTCCTTTGACTTTTTGTATTTTAAGTGCCTTATCCTTTAGCTCTTTTCTCCCTTCGTACTTATCCTAACTGAACAACATCATCTTTCTCATAGTTCGCTCTCAGCATTCTGTACAGCGTTATTTTATGTGATCATTATACGCTTTCTCCAGCTCTTGAGTCAATTGCTCAAAGAATATCTTGGCAATCGTCTCGAAGCCTTCCTCTGTGTTACCGAATTCAAATGTTTTCTGCATTTCTACTTCTCTAATTCTTAGCCTTTTTCTTTGAAAGTCCATAAATAAAAAGTCCAGCCAGCAATGAAGATATATCAAAAAATACAGCCAGTCCCAGAGAAAACCATGCGATTCCACGATATTTACCGAATAACAAAGAACAAACCTTTTCAATAACATTAATATCCGAAACTTTACTTCTCCTTAGTTCATCCAGTATACTCATTTTTTCATTTGCATTATATTCCGATAGGAGTTCAGTGTTAATCACCGTATTTTTTAATTCCTTTTTTTGGCTTTCAAAAAATTGGGGTAATTCCTGAATTAAGTTTTCCAGACAATTTATCCTATTCTGCCAAGTTTCTTCCCATGACGCATATTGCTCATTAAATGTTTGTGAGTCAGGGTCTGGAATCTGAATTTCCTTTCCAAGTTCTCCCAGCATTGTATTAATTTCAGAATCATTCTCCGATGTTTCTTTCACCCAAAACACATAATTCTTCACAAGTACAGTTAATACCTGGGTATCTGCTACTAATTCACTATAATTTCCGATAATATCTGTATTCGTTTTCAACTCAGTGATTCTGTTATTAAGTTCTTCAATATATGACTCTAATATAGTTGGATCTGGATTAACATTCAACATTTCTAAAAGAAATTCCGCAATTATTTTTTCCTGAGGATCCTTATAATTCTCTAACACACTCTGAGCTTCAGTTAAAGCATTCTTTGCGTTTTCATAATTTTTCTGTTTTCCCCCTAAATTACCTTTCTCTGTCTCCCAATCCCCTCTTGCCTCATCGTACTTTTTTTGCCATGCGTCTTGTCTATCGTGCCAAGTTGTACCATTTCTTGAAGCAGCATAAGAATCCATTTCAGCTTTATAGCTTTCCACTAATGTTTTTGATGCATTGTATTCTTCCTCTGCTATATCATATGCATCCTGAGCTTTATTTACATTCTTAACTAACTCTTCCCTTGAAACAGTTTTTTCTTCCGCATTTGCATTCTCCGTAGATTCTGCCGGATACTTCTGGCTCAATTCGCCTAGCAATTTACTCGCCTGAAGCTGAACAGCTTTCGTATTCTCTGTAATATAACTGTAAATATCATTTTTTCTAATTTTAAGGATACTCGATTCCAGTTTTATTTCAAGGCTTTTCTAAATGATTTGTATATTTCAGGCTTCGATACGCATCTCCAAGGAATTCTACAAATTCCGGGTTCATGGTTTCCACAATGTTTTCTCCTAAGCCACAGCTACACTTCGGCTCACTCCTAGGTGCTGTCTGTAGTTCATGTGGATAGAAACAAAAAAGAAGCCCACCAGCGTACCATATAGGGATTCTACACAGTGCGCCAGTGGGCAGACGTTTTATCATCGGAAATTACATCTCTGTGATAAAAAACTTTCTGTATAAAAAAACTAGGACGCCGTCGTAACGTCGCCCCGTGCAAAAACTGTAATCAGTTTTTGATGTTGCTCTTATTATATGCGATTTTCCCTTGAAAGTCAACCCCTGTGCAAAGTTTTCAAGAGAATTATTTTCACTTGCACAATGACTCACGTATTACTTTTCCTGCAAACTCATAATTTGTTTTTATCAGATCATTGTCTTTAAAAAAGCCCTTTTTCTCTACCATTCTTTTAAAGAACAAATTATACAATTCTTCACTTCTATGAAGTTTTACTTTTGGTGTCACAACTAATTCGTATGTATAAACCAATGCAACAAACTCAAGCATAGGTCTACAGGAAAGCTTCTTCTGTCTTTGAGATGTTGTTATAGATCCCATCTTTTTAACATAATCTTTAATCTCACGCGGAGGTTTTGATGTACCGTGCGATAAATTTGCCAGTAAACAATTGTTATGTGCTGATCCATTCCTCAGACATCTTACTAATCCAAGAATCGCACCAGAAACCGCTGCTGTATTTCCATAATAGAAATCATAAAGCCGCAAAAATTCTTCAAACGTTAGAACTTCGCACAAAACCCATATTGGACAATCATCATAGCCTTGAATTATGTGTTCATGCCACCCCTTACTCGGATTATACACCCTTTGTACATCAAAGTATTTCTGTATTAAATCACCCGTAAACGGAGACATAATTCTTGATTCCAAGCTCTTTACTATGTAGGAATTCCCTAATAAAAAATTTTCAACTATTTTATAAGCGTCTGCATTTGCATCATTTGAAACATCTTTTACCAGTTTTACTTTCAAGGCTTGTTCTATATCCAGACACATTCTATTGATAAGAAATCGAAAATGCATATCAACTGTTGACATCTCTTGTAAATATGTAAAATCAAGGTTTATGTACTTTCCCGTATTAACACCACGGGTATATTTAGAATAATTCTGTCGATACGCAGCCGTACGAAGATAGTTGTTAATATCCGTCAGGTATGCTTCTGCTTTCTCTTCAGTAACATACTTAAATGTAATTCCCTTTTCATCCCTCATTTTTGCAACAAGCGACTCTGAAGTCATCATTGGTTTATTTATTTTATTACTCATCTTAAATCGTTCTTTCCAACTCTTTTGTTCGAGTGCTCTTTTTCTTAAGATCTGCTAAAGCATAATATTATTCTATTTTGGTGAATATAGAAAAACTCCAGTTCCATCGGGCACTGGAGTATATTTTATAATCAGTGGCGATTTTATGCTGGCTGTCAGCCTCGATACCCTACCGAGTATCACCAGTCATCAGTAATTTAAGTCCCCGATACGGACTCACCATATATCCCTAGTGTGGGCTCAATGCCATGCCGAGCATCACAAAGTGCCAGTAATTAACCTCCCCAGCCAGAGTACAGCTTTAACGTGTCGCCACACGGAATCTTTTGATTCTTCTATATTGTACTCAAATTCACTCAAAATATCAACTATATTTAAAAGTCTTTCAAAAAGGCACCGTTTTCACCTCTCATATTTCAGGCTTCGATACGCATCTCCAATGAATCCTACAAATTCCGGACTCATTGTCTCAACCATACTCTTTCCCTCTACATTCTGCAAAACAACAATACTGACTCCGGACATATCATCTTCCCTCACTTCCAGTTCTCGTATCGAATCCGCTACGGCCTCATCGATGAACGCAGCGAACTTTGCACCATCAACATGGCTTTGCACTGGCATCGGTGCGCCACTTTCACCGAACAGCTGGATTATCTTTGGTTCAATGATACTCTCCACCTTTTTCAAGGCTTCTTCCTCTGACATCCGCCTCAGATAGCCTTTCATTGCACTTGCCACAATGATTTCCATCACTGTTGCTCCATAATCCTCAACGGACAGCCAAGCTAACTTTTTCAGTAAGCGCCTCATAACATAGCGTAGTGACTTGCCTCGATATTCCTGATATATTGTAAATCATCATATATTAGGAAGGACTGCTATGGCTAGAGAAAATCAGGAAACTGTTACAACATTTGGCGAAGTTCTTCATTCTGCGGACATTTCCTATGAATCACAAATAGTCACCTGACTATTCTCGTATTTCAAACTTACATAATTGATCCCGGCGTCTCTCACAAACTTCTCCAGCCTCATACGTAATTCTGTAGCAATAATTAAACTTCATTTTCCCTCTTCTTTCTCTTGTATCATGTGAAGATATGTTTTCAGCATATCACAGATTAGGAAACAAGTCTGCCACATATAAAAATATTCAGCATTATCACAATATCTTCTTTATAGTTTTTCTCATCAAAATGTAATGCAATCAATTCCTATTGCACTATGTAATTGGCCAATTTACTCACAATAAATAATTTTCCTTCCATATTTTTTACTATAATCTGCCGTGATCAACGCACCACTTTTCTTTCCTGCAGCAACTACAATCAGTTCATCCGACCATGCACTGATTAATCGATTTCTTTTTGGAAATGTATATTTCGTTGGTCTTATTCCTGGAGGATATTCAGAAATAACCAGACCTTTGTTTTCTATACATTCTTTCAATTTTTCATGCTCACTGGGATAACAAATATCAAGACCATTTGCCAACACAGCAACTGTATAACCTTTCGCTTTTAGACAGGCCGTATGTGCATAGGAATCAACTCCCTTGGCCATCCCACTGATAACTGCAGTCTGTTTTTCTGTATACGCCACCGCCAATTCTGCCACAGCCCTCTTGGTTTCCTGTGTACATCGTCTTGCGCCCACAATTCCAACAGTTTTATCCATCCTCTGTATCGTTCCCTTATAATATAAAATAATCGGTGCATCATTGCAATTTCCGGCTCTTTTAGGATACAAAGGATTTTCTATCGGAAGTAGTGAGATTCTATGTTTTTCGCACTGCTCAATAATTCTTTTTGCATTTTCTAATTCTCGGTTCATTAAAATACTGTTTCTTTGCCGTAAGGTTAAATTTCCTATTTTTCTTAACTCTTCTTCCGAACTGTAATATACATTTTTCGGATTTTTCAAAACAGTAATAATTTTCCTGGCAGATACAGTTCCTATATATGGCAATGTAGAAAGCCAGATCCAATACTTCATTTCAATTCACCACCAGCATTTTATTATTACTTCTGTCTAAATCCCTATAATTTAAAATTCTTTTTACATCTTCCAGCCGAATATTTTCCACTTCAGCCAGGTCTGCACTGGTTCTTGCCAGACGAAGTAATTTATGTATTACCCTGGCACTGTAACCATATTTCTCACTGGTCTCTTTTAGAAGCTGTCTGGATTTTTCATCTAAGACACAATATTTTTGCAGCAATGCTGTAGACATTTGTGCATTGCAGTTTATTCCTGGCTCGTTTTGATATCTGATTTGCTGAATTTCTCTCGCTTTTTTTACTTTCTCCCGTATTTCCCTTGAAGTCATAGTATAACTTTCCTGTTCCTGTTCCAGTTCAAAGTAATTTACCGGTTTTACTTCCTTTTGGATATCAATTCTATCCATAATAGGTCCGGAAATTTTCCCCCTGTATTTTATAATTTCATAATCTGTACATCGGCATTTTGATCCTGTAAAATAACCACATGGACATGGATTCATAGCTGTTATGAACATAAAATTAGAAGGAAATGTATGTGTTCCATTCACTCTTGAAATACATACCTGCTTATCCTCAATAGGCTGCCGCAGCGCATCTAAAGTACGTCTTGGAAATTCGGCAAGTTCATCTAAGAAAAGAACTCCATTGTGTGCAAGCGACACTTCTCCCGGCAACGCATTCGCACCACCACCGATCAACGCATTCAATGACGCATTATGATGCGGAGCACGAAATGGTCTATGCCTTATCAGACCATGCCCATTTGGAAGTATTCCTGAAATGCTATATATCTTTGTAACTTCCAGGCATTCCGCTTCTGTCATTTCCGGAAGAATAGTCGGAATCCTCTGTGCAATCATTGTTTTCCCACACCCTGGTTCTCCTATCATCAGCATATTATGCCCTCCAGCTGCCGCTAATATGACTGCATCAATCAATTCTTTCTGTCCTTTCACATCAGCAAAATCTACTACTTTTTCCCAATCTTCCTGCTCCATCTTATCTGACATACGATTTACATCAACATTTTTTCCCTCTAAAAAGCGCACTACCTCACTCAAATTCTGTAGTCCGATAATCGTTACTCCCTGGACAAGTTTAGCTTCTTTCAAATTTTCTACTGGAATGATGACTTTTTTTATTCCATTACGCTGTGCTGCAATAATCATTGGCAGAATTCCATGACAAGCCCGCAATCTTCCATCTAGGGAAAGTTCTCCTATAAATCCATATTCAGAAATATTTTTAACTGCCATATCCTCATTTTGCTGTAAGACACCAATTGCCATAGCGAGGTCAAAATGAGAACCACTTTTTTTCTTATCACTCGGTGCCAAGCTAATAATCACACGTTTTTTGGGAAAGATATATCCAGTTTCATCAATTGCCGCCTGTACACGTTCCGATGCCTCTTTCACTGCCTGGTCTCCCAGCCCTATAATCGAAATCATTGGCTGTCCTTCCAGTGTTTTTATTTCTATATCAACTGGATAACCATCAATTCCATCGATTGCAAAACATTTTACCACGGAAGCCATAGTTCGTTTTCCCCCATTCCTGTTCTGATTTCATTCTCTTCTATATAATATTTCTGCGCTGCATTTTCCACAAAGTCCCGATAAGCGTAAACCCCTTTTTTCCCAAAATAGGAAAGTGTTTTTTGTTTTTCTGTAATCTTATCATCCTGCAGATTTATAATAGTTCGATAAGAACTCCATTTATAATCTTCAGGATGCTCTGTCATCTTCGCCTTAACTGGATTTAGATGAATGTAACGGCTTGTCTGTAAGAAATATTCATCTGTTTCCACCAGACATGATTTATATCGGTCTTCAAAAACATGTCCCTTATATGAATGTCTGTGGTTATAATACATTGCGTATTTTCCAGCAAGACTCTTCATAAACTTCCCAATTTCTACGTTCTGACTCTCTGCAAGCAGATGGAAATGGTTTGTCATCAGACAGTACGCATGTATGTTACATTTTTTCTGCTCCGATTCCTTTTTTAATATCTCCAGAAATACCTGGTAATCAAATTCATCTTGAAAGATTTCCAGTCTCCGTATTCCCCGCTCCATCAAATGATAAATTGCTCCTGGAAACCATATTCTCAATTTTCTTGCTATCTTTTTTCTCCTTTATCTTTATTTATACTATCATCTATGATATTTTCTTTAAAAGGGAAACATACTGTTTCCCTTACTGCCACATTTACTCTTCTGTTCCTTCGCATACCTTTACTTCGATATGCTTTCCCAATGCTGAAGCATATTTCTGCAATATAATTAATGTCGGAATCCTTTTCCCTTTTTCCAGACGTGCCACATTCGAGGTCCGAATTCCTGTCATATCTGCTATATCCTGTTGTGTCAGCCCTTGCCGATGCCTTTCCTCTACAAGATCGTCTATTACCTTTGAGGATTTCTCTAATGTAATCCTTTGAATTGCCTCAGTATATGCCGCTAAACGCTTCGAGCAAATTTCTTTTTCTTTTTGGTAATCTTTCTGGTTCATTTCGATATCGTAATCCATATCTCATTTCCTCTCGTTTTGCACTATATGGATTATATCACAAATGATATATTTTTCAAACACTATTTGAAAATTTTATTTTTTCTTTATGGGGTCTGACCCCGGGTAGTATTCTGTACCAAATAAATACTTACCGCAAGCTTTTCTCTTTTCTTCTGAGTAATAACAAACGGTTTGCTATAAAAAATCTGTTTTCCCAATGGCGATTTTCTAACTTGTTCATAAGTTACAGAATAATAATCAATAATCCGCTCTATATTATTCTTTGTTAAAATCCTTGCAACGGTGTACAAAGGGAACATAATAAAAAACTTAATAATGGACTGCCAATCTTACACAAAGTACCGCCCAAACGAGACTACGGGCGGTATTTTTGTATCATGGCGGAGAAAGGAGGAACTTCCCACGGGGGCTTGACTGAAAAGTTGAGCCCCTTTTTTCATGCCAAAAAACAGGAGGTAAATGCTTATGGCAGATGATAAAACCACAAAAACGCCGGAACAGCCGGTAACGGATACCGGACCGGGCAAAGAAACACCGCCTACTCCCCCAAAAGAGCCGGAGAAGGTTTCCGTTTCCCCGGAGCCGGAAAAAAAGACGGAACCGGAGGTAAAGAACCCACAGGTTTCTGTCTATAACTTCGCTGAAATTATGAAAGAAAAGAAAGCAGAGGAACGGGCGGCAGCTCCCGGCGTGGAAAAGCCTGACCCGACAAAAGTGGAGAAACCGGAAAAGCAGCCGGAGGCTCCCAAAAAGGCTGAGGGAAAACAGGAAAAGCCCAAAGAGCCGGAACCGCCGAAGCGCCGGGGCCGTCCCCCGAAAGCAAATAAGGACAAGGACGCAGCCCCGAAGTCCAAAGCTCCCGCACAGAAACCGGAAAAGGCGGTCAAAAAGGAACCGGAGAAAAAAACGGCTCCAACGATACAGGCCGCTCCCGCTCCGAAAGGACCCGAAAAGCCAAAGGATGCTCCACGCCGGGGCAAGGAGCAGATCGTCTATATCAAGCTGAACGAGCTCTACGCCTTCAAGAACCATCCCTTTGAGGTCCGGGATGATGAAGAAATGCGGGCTATGGTGTCCAGCGTCAAGGACAAGGGCGTGACTCAGCCCGCTATCGTCCGTCCCCGTGAGGATGGCGGCTATGAGATCGTGTCCGGCCACCGCCGCCAGAAGGCCAGCGAGCTTGCCGGATATGCGGATATGCCCTGTATTGTTCGCAATCTGACGGACGATGAAGCCATCACGCAGATGGTCGAGGACAATCTCAACCAGCGTGAAGAAATCCTCCCCAGTGAGCGGGCCAAAGCCTTGAAAATGCAGCTTGAGGCCATCAAGCACCAGGGCTCCCGCACTTCGGGCCAGATTGACCCGAAGGACGCAGGAAAACGCTCCAACGAAATTGTAGCCGAGCGCAATAAGATGGCGGTCAAGCAGGTGCAGCGGTATATCCGGCTCAATGAGCTGGTTCCCGACCTGATGAAGCTGATGGATGAAAAAAAGCTGGGCTTTACTACGGCGGTGGAGCTTTCCTATATCGGCAAGAAGAACCAGAACTATATCGCCGTTGCCATTGACAGCCAGCAGTCCTCTCCTTCGCAGGCGCAGGCAAAGCGTATGCGTGAGCTGGACGAAAAGAAGTTGCTCAACGGGGATGTGATCGACGGCATTATGATGGAGGACAAAAAGGAGGTAGACAAAGTGATTTTGACAGGTGCGGAACTGAGCAAGTATTTCGGCAAGGAAACTACGCCGAGGGAAATGAAGGACCAGATCATCAAGCTGCTGGACGACTGGAAGGGTCAGCAGAAGGAACATGAAAAGCCGGAGAAGAAAACCGAACAGGAAAAGTAAGCCCAAACTTCGGGTCAGCATGGCCCGAGGATTGCGGGGCTCTGCCCCGCGCCCCGAAGCTCTGGAGATATAAATTATTCCCCGTCGCCAGTTATTCCGTAGCATAGCCGGGAAAATCAGTCAAGGGCAGCGCCGCCGCAGGCGGTGCCAGAGGCACCCTTGACGGATTTCTCCCGGTTATGCTTTTTCCCGGTCAAGCGACGGGGATATAAATTCTCCAGAGCCGTTCCCCTTCCCGGGGGAAGGGGCGGAGGGGTTGGGCGATACCTTGCTTTTCCCTAAACCAAAACAGAAATGGAGGCTCAACCAATGAAACGACCTTTAGCGTACCTGACCGCCGCATGGAGCGGCGAGCCGGATGTTGATATGGAGCTGGCGGCCCACTACTGCCGTCTTGCTTATGAGGCGGGCTTTTCCCCGATCTGCCCGCTCTTGTATCTGCCGCTGTTTTTGAATGACAGCGTTCCCGAGGAACACAAGGCCGGGATTGATATGCGCCGGGATATGCTGCGGCGCTCCCACACCCTGATCGTCTGCGGCAGCGCTGTGGATGAGGATGTAAAAAACGATATTGCGGTTGCCGGGCGGCTGGGCATTGCGGCGACCACACTGGAAGGGGTGCTTGCCGTGAAGGGACACGGCACCCCGGGCCATGCCGGACATTAAGCTGGGAAGCCTTTTCGACGGGATCGGCGTGTTCCCTCTGGCTGCTTCCCGGTGCGGTATCCGTCCGGTATGGGCCAGCGAGATTGAAAAAGCGCCCATCTCCATAACCAAAAGGCACTTTCCCGACATGGTGCATTTGGGGGATATTACGAAGGTGGACGGCGGGAAAATCCCACCTGTCCATATAATTACCTTCGGTTCCCCCTGTCAGAACCTTTCTCTGATTGGCAACCGCTCCGGCCTTGCCGGGGCAAAATCAAGCCTGTTCTATCAGGCGTTTCGTATCATACAGGAAATGAGGGATGCTACTGATAACCTATATCCAGCTATCGCTGTTTGGGAAAACGTCATGGGAGCGTTTTCTACAAATGACCGGATGGACTTTAGAGCCGTCTTATCCGCCTTCTCGGACACCGAAGTTCCAATGCCTCCTTCGGGAAGATGGGGAAACGCCGGAATGGTGCGAGGGGGAACGCCTGATGTGTGCTGGCGACTCATGGACGCCCAGTATTGGGCAGGCTCCCGAAGGCTGGCACGAAGGCAGCGGATTTTCGTCGTGGCGGATTTTGGAGGCAGACGTGCCGCAGACATACTATTTAAGCCCCGTCCAATGCTCCCACTTCCTCCGCCTTGCGGAGAGGGCGGGCGGGCCGCCGCCGAAGGAGATCGAACAGCTTCTTTTGAAACAGGGCGGCAGATACCAGTCATCCACCCCTTTCAGTGCTTCCGTATGCGGGGAGCGGCAAAAAGGCAGGAAGAAACGGCCTTCCGAAACAGCTTCGGATTACCAACTGACCCTTTTCCCACTCTTTTAGCCAGTGATGTAACGCCCTTTGCCTTCTGGTATGAGGGCGACCCGGAGGGCGGCTGTATCCGTTTTCTGACGGAAACAGAAAGTGAACGGCTGATGGGGCTGCCGGAGGGCTGGACAAAGTACGGGGCGGACGGCATGGAGATCCGGCCTCTGCAACGCTACAAGGCGCTGGGAAATGCGATTGCCCTCCCTTGTGCCGATTACATTATGGCCGGGATCTATGAGGTGCTGGCTGACCGGGCCGGAAAGGAGGAATAAGCCCATGTTTGAAGCCTATATAACCAATACAGCCCTATACCCCTTAATGGGGATTGAGGTAGGGACAACGGTACATTTCCCCATGACGACACAGGAGTTGCAGGCCGCCCTTGCCAAAATCGGGATAGACGGGAAGCGGTACAGCGAAGTGTTCTTTACCAGCTTTGACAGTGATGTGCTGGGGCTCTACGATCATCTCTACGAATGTGAGAACATCGACGAGCTGAACGAGCTGGGCCACGCCCTGCTGGAAGTACGGGATAAGGGCGGACTGGAAACCTTTGAAGCCGCTCTTGTCTTGGGAAACCACACAAGGAGCGTGAAGGATTTGATAAACCTGACGCAGAACCTTGACCTTTACCGCTTTTACCCGGATATTTCCGATGATGAAGGGCTGGGCCGTCTTTACGCCGACGAGCTTGGGACTATCGACATACCGGAGTACATTCAGAACTACTTCGATTATGAGGCATACGGGCGGGATGTGCGTATCAACGAGGGCGGCGTATTCGCTCCCGGTGGGTATGTGTCGGCAGTCCCGGAGGGCTTCAAGGAGTATTATCACGGACCGCAGGACATCCCGCCGGAACACCGGATATTTGCCTATCCCGAAAAGGCCGAGCCTGTCCACTCCATTCTCGCCGCACTCAAACGGTTTCAAGAGGCTCCGCCCGCTCCGAAAAAGGACAAGGCGGAGCCTTCCCATGAAGAACGGTAGGACTTCGGGCCAGCATGGCCCGAAGCATAAAGGAGGTGCATACCATCAACTATTACCCTATCAATGAAGGAGCCGCCCGCCGGGCAAAAGAAATGAACAGCTTTTCCGACTACAAGGAAGGGAGCGCAACGGCGGAATACCGGGCAATGGTGGACAAGGCCGCCGCCATAGCGGAACAGCAGAAATCGCGGGTGGACCCCATGTACCATGAGAAGATCGACCATCTGTTAGACACCTACGCCCGCAAGCTGGCCGAAAACATGAACCAGGGCTTTGCCATTGACGCAAGGGTTCCCTCTATGATGATCGCCGGACCTGCCAATTTCCCGGTGGGAAAGAAGGAAAAACAGAACCGGGCCCGGGACAGCAACATGGAGGAATGGCGGTATATTCAAGGGCTGTTGGATAAGATACGCAGTACCGGCATGGGCGGGATCAGCGCCGATGACCCGGCAGCGATTGAAAAGCTCCAGAAGAAGCTGGACGGGCTGGAACGCTCCCAGCTCATTATGAAGGAGGTCAACGCCTATTACCGCAAGCATGGCAAGCTGGATGGCTGTGCGCTGCTGGTGCCGGACCAGATCGAAAAGCTGAAAGCAAGCATGGCGTCAAGCTGGCGGAGCGATCCGAGGCCCTTTGAAAGCTACCAGCTTACCAACAACAATGCAGAGATCCGCCGGGTAAAGGCCCGTATCGAACAGCTTTCCAAACAGGCACAGCGGGAGTTTTCCGGCTGGGAGTTCGACGGGGGCCGTGTGGAGATGAACCGGGAGGACAACCGCTTGCAGGTATTCTTTGATGGAAAGCCTGACGCAGACACCCGGGCCGAGCTGAAAAGCAGCGGCTTTCGCTGGGCTCCCAGCGTGGGCGCATGGCAGAGGCAGCTCACGGACAACGCCATCCGGGCGGCTGACCGTTTGGAATGTATCAAGCCGCTGTCCGGCGAAAAGCCCTCCCAGCTTCAAAAGAAGCCCTCTATCTTGCAGACCATGCGGGAACAGGGCGAAAAAGTCCAGACGGAGCCGGAAAAGAAAGCTCCGTCCGGCAGGGATGCCGAGCGGTAAGCCTCGGGCCACATTGGCCCGAGGCTTTCTGTTTCCCGAGATTGTACGGGGGCCTCCCGGATAGCGGGGACCCCGACGGAAAGGAGGTTTTATGCAGGAAGAAGTAAACAAAAAAACGGTTGCCCTTTCGATCAGGACAACGAAGCTCACGGGAAAAGTGCTGGCTGCCGCTCTTGGGAAGGTAGCGCGGGCACTGCAAAAGCACCACCGGAAGGCGCTGACCCCGCAGGGACGCCAGAGCGTGAAAAAGCTGATGAACCACTATGGCGGCAAAAGCACCATGCCCTATGTGGGAGCCCCAAAGGATTTTGACCGGATTGCGAAGGAGTTCCATGTGGACTACGCTTTCCATAAAGTGAGCCCCGGCCATTACCTGCTGTTTTTCAAAGCCAATCAGGCGGACGCTATCACGGCGGCCTTCCAGAAGTACAGCGCAAAGGTGCTGAACAAAGAGCAGGACAAGGCTTCCATCCTCGGCCAGCTTCGGAAATTCACGGAGCAGATCAGGACACAGGCAAAGGAAAAGCAGCGGACCAGAGAGGCGGTGAAGGACGGACGTTGAGTGACAAGATCAGAAAATATGTGCTCCCAAACCTGCCGTACCTCTTTGTGTTCTGGTTCTTCTCCAAAATCGGGACGGCCTACCGGATCGCCCCCGGCACAGACTTCGGGACAAAGCTCGTGGGGATGCTTGATACCTTCCCCAAAGCCTTTGAAACCTACTGGCCGGGGCTGGGCGGTATTGACCTGCTGGTGGGCCTTGCCGGTGCGGTTGGGGTGTATCTGCTGATACAGTCAAAGATCAGGCAGGCGAAAAAATTCCGGCGGGATGCGGAGTACGGCACCGCCCGCTTTGGAACAAAGGAGGATATAAAGCCGTTTGTTGACCCTAAATTTCAGAACAATGTCATTCTGACCGGGACGGAGTTCCTTACCATGAACACCCGCCCGAAGATTCCCGCCAATGCCCGGAACCTAAACGCCTGTGTCATCGGCTCGTCCGGCTCGGGAAAGACAAGGTTCTGGCTGACCCCGCAGCTCCTTCAAGCCCATTCCTCGTATGTGGTGGTAGACCCGAAGGGCGGCACCCTCGACCAGTGCGGGCGGTTTCTGCAACGGGAGAAATACAGGGTGCGGGTGTTCAACAGTATCGACTTTTCAAAATCCATGCACTACAATCCGCTGGCCTATATCAAGACGGAAAGCGATGTTTTGAAATTCGTTACTGCTCTGATCGCCAACACCAAAGGCGACGGCAAGGAGGGCGACGAGTTCTGGACTAAAGCTGAAACCCTCTTGTACTGCGCCCTTGTGGCCTACATCGTCTTTGAGGGGCCGGAGGAAGAACGCAACATGAATACGCTGGTGGAAATGATAAACAGCATGGAAGTCCGGGAGGATGACGAAACCTTCAAAAATGCGGTGGACTATATGTTTGACGGGTTGGAACGTCGCAGCCCCCAGCACTTCGCCGTGAGGCAGTATAAGAAATACAAGCTCGCCAGCGGCAAGACAGCCAAAAGCATCTTGATTTCCTGCGGTGCAAGACTGGCTCCCTTTGATATTCCCCAGCTTCGGGAGATCATGTCTTATGACGAACTGGATCTGGATAAGCTGGGGGATGAAAAATCAGCGCTGTTCTTTCTTATCAGCGACACGGACACCACCTACAACTTTTTGGTTGCCCTCGCTTTTTCGCAGATGTTCAACCTTCTGTGTGAACGGGCTGACAACACCTATGGCGGGCGTCTGCCCTACCATGTGAGGGTGCTATGGGACGAGGCTGCCAACACCGGACAGGTGCCGGGGCTGGAAAAAATCGTGGCTGTCATCCGCTCCCGTGAGATCAGCCTGACGCTTTTTTATCAGGCAATGAGCCAGTGCAAGGCATTGTACAAAGACCATTCCGAAACCATCATGGGAAACATGGACAGTATCGTGTTCCTCGGAGGCCGGGAGGCTTCCACCCTAAAGGATATTTCGGAAAACTGGCTGGGCAAGGCCACCATTTCCATGCAGACCGAGGGTCGCAGCCGTGGACAGTCTGAAAGTTACAGCCAGAATATGCAGCGGCTTGGCCGGGAGCTGATGACCACCAGCGAGATCACCACCATGCCCGGAGATAAATGTATCTTGCAGCTTCGGGGGCTCCCGCCTTTCCTGTCCCCGAAGTATGACTTGAAAAAGCACCCGAATTACAAGTACACAGCCGAATTTGATAAAAAGAAAAACGCCTTCCGCTTGGAAAGCCTGTTCCGCCACCGGCCATTGAGACTAAAGCCGGAGGACGAATACACGGTGTACGAAGTGGACGGCTCCGACACGGACGAAGAAGCTGACCTGTTGAATTTCGATGATCTGGACAGCGACGAGTTTGTGTAACTTCGGGCCATGATGACCCGAAGCGCCGCCGATGTGGGCGGCTTTTTTTGTACCCAAAACCATCAAACAAACAAAATGGAGGAACGTATATGGAATTTTTCAATCAGGCAATCGACATTCTTAAAATTCTGGTCATGGCTCTTGGCGCTGGTCTGGCGGTATGGGGCGTCATCAACCTTCTGGAAGGTTACGGGTCGGATAACCCTGCGGCAAAATCACAGGGCATTAAGCAGCTCATGGCGGGCGGCGGTGTCGTTCTGATCGGCCTTCAGCTTATCCCTCTGCTGTCCGGCCTGTTCAGCTAAGTGTCACCCGTTGTCCCTTTTCCAGAAAAGGAGCTGATGTATGGACTTTATCATCGACGCAATCGTTGAATGGCTGAAAGGTCTGCTCGTCGATGGTATCATGGGAAATCTGGATGGCCTTTTCGATAACGTCAATCAGAGCGTTGGCGAGATCGCCACACAGGTAGGCACGACCCCGGCGGACTGGAACGCCGGGGTCTTTTCCATGATACGACAGATCTCCGAAACTGCCATTCTGCCAATCGCCGGGGTCATCCTCACTTTTGTTATGACCTATGAACTGATACAGATGCTCATAGAACGCAACAACCTCCATGAAGTTGACACATGGATGTTTTTTAAGTGGGTGTTCAAAACCTTTGTGGCTGTGATGATCCTGACGAATACCTTCAATATCGTGCTGGCGGTCTTTGATGTGAGCCAGCATGTGATACAGCAGTCAGCGGGCATTATCCAGAACGGGACAGAGATCACGCCGGATGTGCTGGACAGTCTGCGGACAGAGCTTGAGGCGATGGAGTTAGGCCCTCTGTTCGGACTCTGGCTCCAGTCCTTCCTGATCCAGCTTACCATGATTGCCTTAAACATCGTGATTTTCGTCATCGTATATGGCCGTATGATTGAAATTTATTTACTCACAAGTTTAGCGCCTATCCCGTTTGCCACAGTCCCCAACAGGGAAACCGGACACATGGGGCAGAACTATTTCCGCTCCCTCTTTGCGGTGGGCTTTCAAGGTCTATTGATCTTAGTCTGTGTCGCCATCTATGCGGTGCTGATCCAGAGTATCGCCACCGACGGCGACCCCATCGGGGCGATCTGGGGCTGCGTGGGATATACGGTGCTGCTGTGTTTTACCTTATTCAAAACAGGCAGTCTTGCAAAATCCATCTTCGGCTGCCATTAAGAGACTTCGGGCCATGCTGACCCGAAGCGGAAAGGAGGCGGTATGCCTCGGCGTTACAAACAGGGTGCGGACGGACAGCCGCACCCGGCTTTCTATGGAAAGCTCCCCGAAGAATTTTCTAAAGCAGACACCATGCGCTTTATGGTGGAAACCGATCTGAAACTGTCCGGGTGCGTATCGGCGGACACGCTGGCGGCACTCCGGGCGGAAGGCTATGACTACAAGGACGGGAACCTTGTTCCCGCCGGAAAGGAGAAAACCATGCAGGAAAAGGTTGCAAACACCACCCCGGCCGCACCGTTGAAGCTGGATGTAAGCGTGCGGGTCATCGAACCTGTGAAAAATCTGATGGGCTTTGCCAGCGTGAAATTCAATGACTGCTTTGTGGTGGAAAATCTGAAAATCGTACAGGGCAGCAAGGGCCTCTTTCTTGGGATGCCCAGCCAGCCGGACGGCAAAGGCGGCTATCGGGATATGGCCTACCCTGTCACAAAGGAGTTCCGGGAACAGCTCAATACTGCTGTTCTGCAAGCCTATGAGGCAAAGCTGGAACAGATGGCGGAGCGCGGCTCTGTGGGGCGTGCGTCCATCAGCGACCAGCTCAAAGCCGGAAAAGCGGCTGCCGAACAGGCAAAGGCAGAGCGGCCTCCGAAGGAAAAGCCCAGCCGCAGTGCAGAGCGTTGACCTCGGGCCATGCTGGCACGAAGCAGAAAGGAGGCGGAAACCATGCCACGCAAACGGACGGGCTATGACGCGGCCTGCTATTACGACGGAAAACTGCTGGGCCGCTATACCAAAGCGGACAGCGACGCCTATACCCTGTTGATGAACGCCTGCGGCGGGGAGGCTGCCCGTGTCCTTCGGGAATATGCCTATTTTTCCCCGGAACTTCGCGCCATATTGGAAAATGCGGCGCTCATGCAGGCAGACCGGAGCCGGACGGGCGGAATGTTCCATGCGCCGAAAAGCTCCCCGTGGGGCGAGGTGCAGAATTGTGAAACCCTCTGTCCGGGGGTGTTTTTGGTATCTACCGCCAGCCACGGCGGAACGATGGTGGCAAACGAGGTAGCCGCCGTTCTCTCCCCAGCGGCCAAAAAATGCGGCTTCAAGGACAAGGGCTATATTTGCTATGAGGAGGACGCACAGGAAAGCGTAGTGCTCCGGGAGCTGCTGGACAAAAAGCTGTGGAAAATCCCTGACCGCATTAAGGACAAAGGACAGTTTGAAGAAAAACTCAATCAGTCCATCCGGCAGTATCACCCCGAATACTGGCGGGCAAGGCAGAGCGGACGAGAGGCCGCCGAAGCTGCCCGCAGCACAGCCCCGGCCAAAGAGGCCGCAAGATAACCTCGGGCCATGCTGGCCCGAAGCAATAAAGGAGGTGTACCAAAATGGCCTATGTGCCAGTACCAAAAGACCTTTCCAAAATCAAGACAAAGCTGGCCTTCAACCTAACGAAGCGCCAGCTTGTTTGTTTTTCCAGCGCAGCGGCGGTGGGCCTCCCGGCTTACCTGTTTTCCCGTGGCAGTATCGGGAACAGTGCCGCCATGTTCCTGATGATCGGCCTCATGCTCCCGTTCTTCTTTCTGGCTATGTATGAACGAGACGGTCTGCCGCTGGAAAAAGTGCTGAAAAACATCATCCGCACCCGGTTCCTCTATCCCCGTGTGCGGCCTTACAAAACCGAAAACTTCTATGCGCTGCTTAGCGCCAGAAAGGAGGCGCAGCCGATTGCGAAACAGCAGAAGGGCCGGAAAGCCCGCAGGCAGAAAGCCTGAAAAGCAGGGCCTTACCGGCCTGTTCACGAAAGGAAAGAACATTCCCACCACCGCCCAGCAGACCCTCCCTTACCGGGAAATGTACCGGGACGGGGTGTGCCGGGTAGCGGACCGCTATTACACCAAAACCATTGAATACGAGGACATCAACTACCAGCTCGCACAGTCCGAAGATCAGGCAGCCATCTTTGACGGGTGGAGCGCCTGCCTCAACTACTTTGACAGCAGCCTTCCGTTCCAGCTTTCCTTCCTCAACCACCGGAGCCGCCCGGGCAGCCGGTACAGCGTGAACATCCCCATGCAGGACGATGATTACAACAGCGTCCGGTGTGAGTATGTGGAAATGCTGGAAAACCAGATCGCCAAAAGCAACAACGGCATTGTCCGCACAAAGCTCCTGACCTTCGGCGTGAACGTGGACGACCTTCCCACCGCCAGGGCAAGGCTGGAACGTGTAGAGGCGGACATTTGCGGGAACTTCAAAAAGCTGGGCGTCAAGTGCCGTTCCCTTTCGGGGCTGGAACGGCTGGAGCTTCTTCACGGGCAACTCCACCCCGGCAGCGGCTCCCCCTTCCGGTTTTCATGGGATATGATCCCCAAAACCGGGCTTTCCACCAAAGACTTTATCGCCCCGGACAGCTTCGATTTCCGTTTCAGCCGACTGTTCCGGGTGGGGACGACCTGGGGCGCTGCCTCTTACTTGCAGATTTTGGCCTCGGAGCTCTCGGACAAGCTGCTGGCGGAGCTTTTGGAAATGGATGCGGAAATGACCATTACCCTCCATATCCAGACCGTCGATCAGGCCGCCGCCGTAAAATCCATCAAGGCCAAAGTCTCCGACATTGACAAGATGAAAGTGGAGGAACAAAAAAAGGCAGCCCGGTCAGGGTACGACATGGACATACTCCCGCCTGACCTTGTAACGTACAGCAACGACGCAAAGACCCTCTTGGAAGATTTACAGAGCCGGAATGAAAGAATGTTCCTTCTGACCTTCCTTGTGGTAAACATGGCCCCGACCCGCCGGGAGCTGGACAACGACCTGTTCACGGTGTCCGGTATCGTCCAGAAATACAACTGCACCTTGAAGCGGCTGGACTTCCAGCAGGAGGACGGTTTTCTTTCCAGCCTTCCGCTGGGCCATAACGGCATTGAGATCAAGCGCGGCATGACCACCAGCTCCACGGCCATTTTCGTTCCCTTTATGACGCAGGAGCTCCGCATGGATGGCGAAGCCGTCTATTACGGGCTCAACGCCCTTTCCCATAACGTCATCATGGCAAACCGGAAAAAGCTCAAAAACCCCAACGGCCTGTTCCTCGGTGTGCCGGGCTCCGGTAAATCCTTCGCCGCAAAGCGGGAGCTTGTGAACGTGTTCCTTGCCACAAAAGACCGCATTATCGTGGTGGACCCGATGGGCGAATACTCGCCCCTTATCAGGCGGCTGGGCGGACAGGTCATCGAGATCGCACCGGACAGCCCCCACCACATCAATCCGATGGACATTGATTTGAGCTTTGACGAGGAAAACCCGATGGCGCTGAAAGCCGACTTTATCCTGTCGCTGATGGAGCTGATCGTCGGCGGCAAGGACGGCTTGCAGCCGGTGGAGCGTACCGTCATTGACCGCTGTGTGCGCCAGATGTACCGGGAACACTTGCAGGACCCGGAAACAAGCAAAATGCCGACCCTCCAAACCCTGTATGACCTGCTCTGTTCCCAGCCGGAGGGCGAGGCGGTGCGGCTGGCGACGGCCCTTGAAATTTATGTGTCGGGCTCCCTTAACGTGTTCAACCATGAAACCAATGTGGACTTAAACCGCCGTCTGGTATGCCTTGACTTAAAAAAGCTGGGGGCCGGGCTTCGGACGATTGCCATGCTCATTATGCAGGACTTGGTAAACTCGCAGGTGTCCATGAATTTCCTCCGCGGTATCGCCACATGGTGTTACTTTGACGAATTTCATGTGCTGCTCCGTGACCGTCTGACGGCAAGCTATTGTGTGGCGATCTGGAAAATGCTGCGAAAAAAAGGGTGCGTTCCCAGTGCTTTAACGCAGAATGTAAAGGATTTTCTGGCAAGCCCGGAGATCGAGAATATCTTTGAAAACTCGGACTTCCTTGTGCTGCTCTCGCAGGCACAGGGCGACCGGCAGATTTTAGCCAAACAGCTTGGGATCAGCCCCCACCAGCTTTCCTATGTGACCCATACCAATTCCGGCGAAGGGCTGCTGTTCTTCGGGAATACCACCATCCCGTTTGTTGACCGCTTCCCGCAGAATACCGAGCTGTACGCCATTATGACCACCCGCCCGGAGGACAAAAAACAGGAAATGAACCGGGCATAACGCACTTCGGGCCATGCTGGCCCGAGGTTTGGAAAGGAGGGATACATCATCGGAAAGAAACCGGATAAATGGAATTTTCAAAGGCCGGGGCCGACGGAGGATACCGGGAGCAATCGCCCCGGACCGGCTGAACGGGAAGGGCCTTCCCCCGCACCATCCCGACGCCTGCGGTTTAAGGACGAGGATACCGGGCAGGACAGTCCTTCGGGCCATGATGGCCCGAAGTCCAAAAGCGGCAAGTTTCAAGAGGACAGACGGAAAAGCCGTCCCTCTGACCGCATGAGGCAGGAAGATGAAGCGAGCAGGCCGCAGGATACCGGCAAGGCACAGGAGCTGGAGGGCTCCGCCGAGAAGGCCGGGAGCAAAAAGGACAAGTACCAGAAAGCACAGGCAAAAGCGGAACACGCCGGGGAAAAGCTGGGAAAGGCCCGGGAGAAACTGGACAAGACCGAGGCAAAACGGGCAGCGAAGAAGCCGCCGGGGCTTGCGAAGAAAGCTGTCCGGGGAGCCCGCACCGAAGCATGGTTTTATCTCCACAACAAAATCCACGAAGTTGAGCATGAAAATGTGGGTGTGGAAGGAGCCCATAAGTCGGAACTTGTGGCCGAGGCCGGAGCCCGGAAACTGACCCGGTATGCCAAACGGAGATACCGGGAACACCCGGCCCGGAAGGTGGCAAAGTGGGAACGGAAGGACATAAAAGCCCGGGCCAATGTGGATTTTCAAAAGATGGCCTCCGAGCACCCAGAGCTTGCCAGCAATCCGCTTTCCCGTGTGCAGCAGAAATGGAAACTGAAACGCCGGTATTCCAAAGAAGCAAAGGCGGCTGCAAAACAGGGCGCAAAGGCCGCAAAGAAAACCGCTGCCGCTTCGGGAACTGCGACCCGGCGGGCGGCGCAGTTTGTGACCCGCCATCCCGTGGCGGTGCTGGTCCTGCTCCTGCTGTTGCTGCTCTGTTTTCTTGTGTCGGCGGTAAGCTCCATCTTCCCCACGCTTGGCAGCGGCCTTGCCAATGCGTTATCCGGCACCTCCTACGCCTCGGAGGATACGGACCTGCTGGGCGTAGACGAGGACTACACGGCACTGGAAAACGAGCTGGCGCAGACGGTAGCGAACATTGAAAGCACCCATCCCGGCTATGACGAGTACCGCTATTCCGTGGACGAGATCGGCCATAACCCCTATGAGCTGGCGTCCTATCTCTCGGCAAAGTACCATGTGTATTTCCGGGAACAGGTGCAGGACGAACTGCGAGAAATCTTCGAGGCACAGTATGAGCTGACCTTGACAGAGGAAGTCGAGATACGCTACCGCACCGAAACCAGCACTGACCCGGAGACCGGGGAAACCACCACCGAGGAAGTCCCCTATGAGTATTACATCTTAAATGTGACCCTCACAAACAAAACACTGCCTGCCGTGATCCTGCCGAGGCTTAACGAACAGCAGCGGGAAATCTACACCGTTATGCAGCAGCTCAAAGGCAACAAGCCCTATCTGTGGGAAGGGATTTACAACGGCGGCGAAGATACCGGCCCCAGCTATGAGATACCCGGCGAGGCGCTGGATGACCCGGCTTTTGCGGCGCTCATGGAAGAAGCCACAAAGTACATCGGCTGGCCCTATGTGTGGGGCGGCTCCAGCCCGTCCACCTCCTTTGACTGTTCGGGCTTTGTCTGCTGGGTGTACACGGCCAGCGGCGTCCACAACCTGCCCCGTACCACGGCGCAGGGCATTTACAACCAGTGTGCTATCATTTCCCCCTCCGAGGCAAAGCCCGGCGACATTATCTTTTTCACGGGAACCTATGACAGCCCCGGCCCTGTATCCCATGTGGGGATTTATGTGGGCGGCGGGATGATGCTTCATTGTGGTTCGCCCATCCAATACGCAAACATCAATTCAAGCTACTGGCAGACACATTTCTATGCCTTCGGGCGTTTGTGAGCCAGAGGAAAGGAGTCCTTGCATGAACAAGATCGACAAGCTCGATAAGGAACTGGAAAAAGCACGGGAGAAGGCTGCTGAGTGGCAGGCCAAAATCCGGGAGTTGGAAAAGCAGAAACAGGAGGAAGAAAACAGCCAGATCGTGCAGGCGGTGCGCTCCCTTAAACTGACGCCCGCCCAGCTGATGGCATTTCTGAATGACCCCAAAAACAGCCTTACCGCTTCGGGCCATACTGACCCGAAGCCGGAGGCACCCGAAAAGGAGGACACAGCCCATGAAGAAAATTAAATACCGCAGGCTGGCGGCGATGGCTGCCAGCCTTTTGTGTTGCCTGATCTTTACGGTCCCGGCCTACGCCCAGAGCAGCGAGCCGCAGCCGGAGACAGCTCCCGCCCCGGCAGAAACCGAAGCAGAGCCGGAAACCCAGAACCCCTTTACCCCGGACGGGACGGGAACCGTGGTGGACAACGCCACCGACGAGGATGGAAAGGAGTTCTACACCATCACCACAGCAGACGAGAGCGTGTTTTATCTGGTGATCGACAAACAGAAAACCAGCGAGAACGTCTATTTCCTCAATACCGTTACCACAGACGACCTTCTGCCTCTTGCTGAACAGAGTAAGGAACCGCCCAAAGAAGTGACCCCTGAGCCAGAGCCAAAGCCCACTGAACCGGTGGAGGAAGTACCGGAACCCAAGCCGGAGAAAAAGGACAGTCCCCTTCTCTCTCTGCTCCTGATCGGTGCGGTGGTGCTGGCCGGCGGTGGAATTGGTTACTATTTCAAGATTTACAAGCCGAAGCATGAAGCCCCGGATTTGGAAGATGATTACTGCGAATATGAGGACGGGGAGCTGGAGGAGATCGCAGAGGAACCCGAGGACGAAGATACCCCGCCATGGGAGGAAGATACGGAGGAATGAGAATGAATTTTACAAGCAGCCCTTTTGAACGAATGATGAAGGAAGTACCGCACCCCGGCTGGGACAATGACGACCCTTGTAAGGGATGCCGTTATTACAAGGAGTGCAAAGGAAAGAAAAAACAGTGCCGGAAGAAGTTCCGGGCGCTGATCGTGGAGCCCCGCCCTTCGGGCCATCGTGGCCCGAAGTCTTAAATGGACGCCCGGGAGCTGACCCGTGACGAGAAGAAGAAAATCCGTTCCCTTGTCACGGGGATGTGCGCCAACTATGACCGGGAAAGCGGCCTGTGCCTTCCTCTGGACTGTGCCTGCTATATGCTGCACAAGTGCTGGACAGGGGCGTACTGCCGTTATTTCCGTGAGGCTGTCCTGCCCCTTGACCCGGAGCTTCAAGCGGCGCTGACAACGGAAGGCATCTCCCCGGAGCTGCGGGCCTGTGCGGTCTGCGGAAAGGTATTTCTGCCCGAGGGGCGTCAAGCCTACTGTTCCGACGCCTGCAAAGCCGAAGGGAACCGCCGGAAAAGCCGGGAACGCATGAGGAAAATGCGGGAGAAAAGGCCGGGCGGCTGTTACGATTTGCCGCCTCCAAAGGCTTGACATTCCGGGCTTTTTGGAGGGTGTTTCCGGGGTGGGAATATCTTATTACATTTCTCCCCGGTCTGCCCTCTTATTTCGTAACATCCAGCACTTCGGGTCATGTTAGCCCGAGGCACAGAAAGGAGGGATCTCTTGGAGACAGTACAAGGATATGTGATTTTGAAAGCTGCCACCTTTGAAACCGGACACGGCTTTGCGCTGGGGCATAATCCGGGAGCGCCGAGCCCCTTTGTGACCTGGCAGTTTACCGAGGGGGAAAACGGCCATCGGGATTACTACTGGGGCCGCTATGGAACCAGTCAGGCGTGGGCGCAGAGGGACTTTGACCGCCGGGTGGACGACTATCAGCAGCTTTACCATGCGGCGGTCAAGCATACCGAGCTGGGACCGGAGGGCGTTTACCGCTATTATTCCACCCAGCGGCCCGTGGACATAGGAACTTACCCGAAGCCGCCGGATAACCAGCCTCTTTCCATCGTCAACTACGATGACGACAGGCGGCGTCCTGTGGCAGACGGCAGGCTGATGGCATGGGGCGAACTGACCTATGCAAAGCCGCTGACCGAAAAGCAGATGGAGGACTACGAGCTGAAACCAGCACCGGGCAATCCTGACCGGGTGCGCCCATCCATTACCGCCCGGCTTAAAGAAGGAACCAGAGGGCAGAAACCCCCGAAGGAGCCCGGCCAGAAGCGGAGCCATAAAAACCATGAGGAACGATAAAGGAGGATCGTTATGCACGAAAAAGACAACTATCTGAAAACCGCCGAACTCTCCACGGAGCAGAACTGCAACATGATCGACGGCGTACCCAACAATACGCCCATCCCGCCCACGCCCCCGGAGCTGGACGCAAAGCCGCTGGACAAGGTAAAGGAGCCCAAAGAGCGCCGGAAAGGCCGGGAACTGGAACGCTGATGGAGAACCGCAAACGGAATGTCCATCTGCACGTTATGGTAACGCCGGACGAGCTGGCGGCCATCCATGAGCGGATGGCCGAGGCGGGCATTTCCAATGCCGGGGCTTATGTGCGGAAGATGGCTCTGAACGGGTATATCCTGCACGTTGACCTTGCGCCCATAAAAGAGCTGATCTCTCTGCAAAGACGCTGTTCCAACAATCTCAATCAGGTCGCCGTACACGCGCATACCTACGGCGTGTACCCGGAGGAAATCGACGGATTGAAGCGGGACTATGAAAAGCTGTGGGGCGAGGTGTCAAAGGTGCTGCGGGAGCTTTCCGAGCTGGTGGCAAAGTAAGACGAGGGCGGCAGGCTTCCGTTGCGGGGCTTGCCGCCCTGCTCTTTTTTACCACTTCGGACCAGCATGACCCGAAGGTTTGGGACAGGATTTACTAATCTTTCGCAACATTTATGTCCCCGGGCAGGCATGATAAAATAGAGGTAGAAAGGATAGATAAAGGAGGTTTTGAAGATGAAGATACTGCTGAAAATATTGGTTGCTCCCTTTGCTTTGGCGCTGTCCCTTCTGGCGGCTCTGCTGGTGTTTCTGTTTGAGATTTGTGCCGTCCTGCTGACGATTGCCTCTGTGATCCTGGCGGTGCTGGGTGTCGCTCTTTTTTTCACGCCGACGCCCATAGGCGGGATTGTATTTCTGTTTCTTGCCTTCCTTCTTTCGCCGTATGGACTGCAAGCGGCGGCGGGCTCCCTTCTTTGGGCGCTGGACGGAGGCAAATCCGCTCTGTACCGGTTTCTGGCAAGTTAAGCAGCCTCGGGCCATACTGGCCCGAAGTCGGGGCGGTCTGAATGGGCCGCCCCTTTCTCATGGAAAGGAGGAATGATTTTTGGCTACCACAACTTTGTTACAGCGCCATGCGGGCGAAGGCGAAACGATTGCTGAGGCTATCCGGGATTGTCTGGACTATGGCAAGGACCCGAAGAAAACAGAAAGCGGAAAGTATATCTCCGCTTATGAATGTGATCCGGCCACCGTGGCGGACGAGTTCCTTTTGGCAAAGGCCAGCTATGCCGCTATGACGGGCCGGGAACAGAAGAAAGAAAATAATGTGCTGTGCTATCAGATACGACAATCCTTCTATCCGGGCGAGATCACCCCGAAGGAGGCGAACCGTATCGGCTATGAGCTGGCTATGCGCTGGACAAAGGGGCGGCACGCTTTTATCGTTACCACGCACACCGATAAGCAGCACATCCATTGTCACATTTATTACAACTCCACCACCCTTGACTGCACCCGGAAATTCCGAAATTTTTGGGGCTCCAGCTTCGCCCTTCGGCGGCTCTCTGACAGGCTGTGCCTTGAAAACGGGCTATCCATCGTGGAGAACCCGAAGCCCCGGAGCAAGGGCAAGTATCGGAACTATGGAGAGTGGCAGAAAGACCGGAAAGGGCCGCTTTCCTATCAGGACAGGCTGCGCCTTGCCATTGATACTGCGTTGGCGGAACGCCCCGCTGATTTGGACGAATTTCTCAATTTGATGAAGCGGGCCGGGTATGAGGTCAAGACGGTTCGGGGCGGCGGTATCAGCTTCCGGCTGACCGGGCAGGGACAGGAACGCTTCACCCGTCTGCGTGCCTCCACGTTGGGGGACGGCTACGACTTGCAAGATGTTCTGTCCGCCATTGAGGGCAAAGAAAAACGCCCCGGGCGCTCGGAGCGGAAAATCAGTCTGGCGGTGGATATTCAAGCAAAGCTGGCTGCCGGTAAGGGGCCGGGATATGAACGCTGGGCGAAGGTATTTAACATTAAGCAGATGGCCGCCGCTCTTGCCTATATACAGGACAATAACCTGACCGATTATGAGCAGTTGGCGAAGAAAGCCACCGAGGCGGCAGACCGTTTCCATGTTATTTCCGAACAGGTCAAGCAGACGGAGCAGGCCATGAAAACCAATGCCGGGCTAAAGGCCGCAACGGTTCAGTATGCCAAAACCCGTCCAGTCTTTGAGCAGTATAAGGCGACGAAGTACAGCCGGAAATTCCTTGCGGAGCATGAGGCCGACCTTGAACTGTACCGGGCTGCACAAGCGGAAATGCGCTCTCTGCTGGGCGGGGCGAAGCTCCCCAAAATGGATGTGCTGAAGGAAGAAGGCCGTAAGCTCACAGCAAAGAAAAAACAGCTCTATGGAGAATATCAAAAGGCACGACGGGATATGCAGGAGATCGTCACGATCAAAGCGAACATTGACACTCTGATGGGCTACACCGAACCGGGAAGAAAGCAGGAAAAGGAGCGTTAAGGTTATGAAAACAAGGAGCAAAGCGACGCTGACACTTCGGGCCATGTTGGCCCGAAGATACGGGTTTGGGGCGAGCCCCAACAAGCCGCCTTTGTGCCACTTGTGGCCACAGAGGCATTGCTTGCCACTTAGCGGCAGCCCCTAAAATGGCGCAAAAAAACAGAGGCCCTTATTCTGGAACCTCCGTTTCTCTGGCTTTCTTAATACCCTCGGCTGTGGCTTCTATCACGACAAGCTCTTTTTCATTCATGGAGTTTAGCAGCACATCAATGTGTTTTCTGCAAGAGCTTGACCTTGCCCCTCCGTCCGCATGAATAAACTGGTCAACTGAAACGTCAAACATAGTAATGAGTTTAACAAAAAGGTCGAAACTGGGATACTGACCTTTGTTCTCAATATTCATAATGGTACGGGAGTCACGGTCTACTAATTCCGCAACATAGGCTTGTGTCCAGCCCTTTTCTTCTCTGGCTCGTTTGAGAGCCGCTCCGAGGCCGTGAAAGTCAAACCTTCTTTCATCTTGGTTCATTCTCATATCACCCTATATCATTCTACATTTCGGGTTGAATTATGAGAATGTAATGAGATTTTACATTAAGTATTATTTTATTTCGCATCCGTGTAGGCTCTAACTTGTATTATTCGAGGTAGAGAACTATAATATATCCTGTGGAGGTGCGAAATGGACTATATGACATTGAAAGAGGCTGCCGAAAAGTGGGGCGTGACACCTCGTAGGGTAAATTATTATTGTGCCGGAGGGCGTATCCTCGGCGCTGTGAAAATGGCCGGTGTTTGGCTGCTCCCTAAAACTGCGGAGAAGCCTATGGATGCTCGTACAAAAGACTTTCGGAAAATAGATAAATAATTGAAAAAGGATTGCTATATTTGCTGTTAGGAGGTGAGCATAATGAATGCAAAGATACTGATTGCTGACGATGAAAGCGATATTGTTTCTATGCTCGGCAGCTTTTTTGAAAGCAAGGGCTTTCGTGTCTTGCCTGCTTCCAATGGTGCAGAAGCACTAAAGCAAGTGGAAAAACAACCGGATATTATTTTGCTTGACATCAATATGCCCGGAACGGACGGGTTAGAGGTTTGCAAGCGTATCCGCGATCACATATCCTGCCCAATCCTTTTTCTGACTGCCCGAATCGAAGATACAGATAAGGTAAACGGCTTTGCTGTTGGCGGCGACGATTACATTGTGAAGCCCTTTTCACTTATGGAACTTGAAGCGCGGGTGTGCGCTCATCTGCGCCGGGAAGCGCGACACAACTTTGAAGCGCAAGTCAAGTTTTCCGGTGATTTGACGATTGACTATTCGGAACGTTGCTTGTTCTTTGGCGATAAGCGTGTCGGTCTTGCAAAAAAGGAATTTGATATTGTGGAACTGCTTTCTCAAAATCCGGGACAGGTCTTTGATAAAGAACGGATTTATGAGCGTATTTGGGGTTATGACAGCGAGGGCGACAGCAGCGTTGTGGCAGAGCATATCCGCAGGATACGAACAAAGATTGCGGCATATACAGACCGGGTATATATTGAAACAGTTTGGGGGTGCGGATATAAATGGTTAAAATAATGCGACCCGTACAAAATTTATCTCTGCGTAAAAGTCTTGTACTCTATATTGTTCTCTTTGTTATGTTCGCTCTTGCCCTATCAATTATGACTGCTTCTGTATGTGAAACTGTCGCCGATAAAATCAATGAAAAGTACCCTAATACTGGCGAAAAATACTACTTGACGAATGAACAGGGGGAACGTTTGGGAGAAGGAACTTATATTTATAAGGAGCTGCCTGTCTTGAACGAACAAGACGAACAATTGCTTGCTATATTAGATTTGTTGCCAACCGTTACACCCCCTATTTATTCTGCATTCTGTATCATAGCGGCTGCGCTATTGTTTTACAAAAATAAACTGAAAAAACCGCTTGCTGAACTGCGGGCGGCTTCTGAAAAAATAGCGAACAATGATTTGGACTTTTCAATCGACTATGACAGCAACGATGAATTGGGGCAGCTTTGCGCGTCCTTTGAAATCATGCGGACAACCCTTGCGGATAATTTCTCTAAAATGTGGCGGCAAGTTGAAGAAAGAAAAGCACTCAACGCCGCTTTTGCTCACGATTTGCGTACCCCTCTGACGGTACTAAAAGGCTATAATGAAATGCTGCAAGCCAGCGACAATTCCCAAACGAGGGAAACCGCCGCCACAATGGGAAAGCATATTTCCCGTATGGAAAACTATGTGAGCAGTATGAGCAATCTTAGGCGTATGGAAGATACGCAGCCGGATTACAAGTTGATTGACTTGCAACCGTTGGTATCTTCTTTATATGACAGCGCAAAAATCGTTTGTACGAAAAACGGAAAAGAGTTGATTTTACAAAATGACATCCCTATTTTGCAGCTATCTCTTGACAGTGCATTTATCTCACAGGTATGCAACAACTTGATTTCTAATGCTGTGCGGTATGCCCGTACTTTGGTAACAATATCTTTCGCCTTGCATGACAACGGTTTGCTGCTTTCCGTATCGGACGATGGGAATGGTTTTGATAAAGACAGCCTACAAAAAGCCGCAAATCCGTACTTCACAGGGGAAAGCAACCATTCCGAGCATTTCGGACTTGGGTTATATATTTGTAAGCTACTTTGTGAACACCATAACGGTTATCTGAGGATTGAAAATACCGAAGTGGGAGCAAAAGTTTCCGCCTTCTTCAAAACTCCTGTCTTGTAGATAAAAAATAGATATTTACCCGCTATACTCTCCATGAAAACACATGGAGAGTATTTTATTGCTCCCTATGGAGAAAGGAGCTTTTTTATGGAATTAAAGACAGTTGGACTGACAAAAAAGTTCGGTTCCAAAATCGCCGTAGACGATTTGAATATTACTCTGGCTAATGGTGTCTACGGCTTGCTGGGCGCAAATGGCGCAGGAAAAACAACGCTAATGCGGCTGCTTTGCAATATCCAAAATCCCACTTCCGGAAAAATACTGTTGAATGGGAAAAATGCTGTTGGGCTGGGTGAACGCTATCGAAGCCTCTTGGGCTACTTGCCCCAGCACTTCGGATATTACCCGGACTTTTCAGCGTTTGACTTCCTGCTATATGTTTCTGCCCTAAAAGGCTTGGACGAGAAGGCAGCGCGGAAGAAATCAAAAGAACTGCTGGAAGCGGTAGATTTATCAAAGGAAAGTAAGCACAAAATCAAAACTTTTTCGGGAGGCATGAAACAGCGTTTAGGGATTGCACAAGCCATGCTCAATGATCCCCGCATTTTGATTTTAGACGAGCCGACGGCGGGGCTTGACCCGAAAGAGCGCGTCCGTTTCCGCAATTTGATTAGTGCCTTTTCCAAAGACCGCATTGTAATCCTGTCTACGCATATTGTTTCCGATGTGGAGTTTATCGCGGAGGAAATCATTATGATGAAGTCCGGGCAAATCATTCATTTTGGAAATCCGCAGGAGATTACTTCTGAAATCAACGGTCAAGTATGGGAATGTACGGTTCCGACTGCCTATGCGGAAAAATACGCGGCTTCCTATAATACAAGCAATCTGCGGAATACCAGCGAAAACCAGACAATCCTGCGGATTGTTGGAGATCGTCCGCCGATGGAAAATGCAGTAAGGGTACAGCCTACTTTGGAAGATTTGTACCTGTTCTATTTCAAAGGAGGCTGTGAAGAATGAAAAAACTAATTTATTTTGAACTGCGGAAGATTTTTTCCAAGCGTTTATCTATGGTTACCCTTATCGGGATACTTCTATTCTCTGCTTTGCTTTCTTTTTCCACCTATCAAAACAAATACGCTTTTGACCAGAACGCCGGTGAAGGTTCCGGCAAAGCAGCAGTAGAAATCGACAAGGAAATCGCAGCAAAGTATGAAGGAATCCTGACCGATGAAAAAGTGCGACAAATGATGTCTGATTTTGCGCCGACATCAGATTTGCATGGGTTGAATGCGGCCTATATTTACCAAAACGCCATGCAATCCGCAGCCTTTTCACGATTTTCAGATCTGAACGGAAATTGGAACGGATTGAGTGTTTCCGATGTGTTCGGTAATGAAGAAATCAAAATTGGCTATGTAGATGGTTGGCTTTCAACAAGTAAAAACATGGTGCGGGTTTTTATCGCGCTTGCTCTTGCGGTTATCATCATGCTTGCTCCGATTTTCTCCGGCGAGTATGAAGGCGTTGACAATATCATATTGACAAGCAAATACGGAAAAACCAAATGTGCTACTGCAAAGGTAGTAGCTGGCATTCTCACCGCCATTCTCACCACTGCGCTGATAGTAGCTTTTAACTTATTTCTTGCGCGTGCTTTTTACGGAACGGAAGGATTGAATTGCAGTATTCTATTTGCTCCCAGCGAATATGTTGAAGCATTTATCCCTTTTAATATCACCTGTGGGACGCTGCTCAAATATCAAATCCTGTTGGCATTTACCTGTACCATCAGCGTTACAGGAATTACATTGTTGATGTCTGCAATCAGTAAAAATCAGATTGTAGCTTTGGTTGCGGCAATGGCAATTTTTCTGTTCCCGGTTTTGCTGCCGATCCCGGAAACAAATCCATTGTTCCGATTGGTCGGGCTTCTTCCTGTCTACCATGTTCTGGCTGTTTCGCTTCTATCGGTGGAACAAATGAGCAACGGTATGCTGTATGCGATATGGGCAATCCCAACGGCATTGATCTTTTTGGGAATTGGCGCTGGTTTTTCTCGCCATATATTTGCGAAGCACCAAGTTTCATAAATATGGAATAATCTGCCGCACGACGGCAAAAGAAAAAAAGCCGTCGTAAAGCAGACACATTCACACGCCCATGAAGCGGTGGCTTTGATTTTCAGAGCCGCCGTTTCTTTTCGTCTATCCTAAACCAACGACGACCTAACACCGTGTAAATCCACGGCGGCATATAGGAGGATTGCCGCCGTGTCTATTTTTGCCTTTTTTCATAGTACCCATGACCTACATCAGTTAAAAAAAGCATAGCTCCGCCTCCGGGTTATTCCGGCTATGTATGCGAAATTTGTTGGAACCTTAATTGTTATGTCATTTCATGCGTCCGTGTGGCTTCATGCCGCCCGGGCGCTTTTGTGTTCTTATGGGGCTGCTTCGGGTCATGTTGGCCCGAAGTCATTCCCCAGTGTCGCTCCCCGCCGCCTTCGTTTCGGTCACTCATCAACCAACAACCGAAACGGAGGTCAATATGACTATTATCAATTTGCGGGACTATTACCCATTCTATACATCGGATTGCTTCATGGAAGTATCGGAAGAAGTTGCAGAAATGTTCAAAGAGTTTGATCGTAAAGAGGCTGCCTACCGGCTGCGTACATACCGCCACAAAGCCTACTATTCCCTTGATCGGGATGACGGGCTGGAGCATGAAGCTGTCTTTGTTGCCTTATCTCCCCATGAACTGTATGAGCGGAAAGTGACCATGCAGGAACTTCACGCAGCGATTGCCAGTCTGCCGGACAAACAGGCAAAACGGATTTATGCTCATTTCATTCTCGGCATGACCAAACAGGACATTGCCCTGGCAGAGGGCGTCCATGAAAAAGTGGTTCGTGTCGCAATCGAGCGAGGTCTGCGGCGCTTAGAAAAAATTTTGAAAAATTCTTTGTAAGGCGTACCGATTTAGGCCGGAAAATGAAATGGCTTATGAGAGGCAAAACACTTCGGGTCACAATGGCCCGAGGTTCAGACAAGCCTCATGCAGATTGAAAATTGAATAAAAAGACACCCGGATACGAAGGGGAACGCGCTGTGTGACAGACCCGCCATGACCTCGGATTTCAAAGAATACAGTCTTTGTAAAACTGAGCGAGCGAACAGGTCCATGCCATAGGTGGGGCAAGGCTGGCTCCACCGGAACAGGCGCAGAACCCGGATACTTGCGTTTAGTCACAGTCCGAGCGTTGAAGCGGCCTTGCAAGCCGTGAGCCGTCGCAGGCAATGAGAACGCCTTGCCATCAGAATGGGGAGAGTTGAAATACTATGGGGCATGAAGCCTATGTCCGTCCGGTGTGTCTGAAATGAAGTGAAAACCTATGGGGAGCCCCCGGCAATGCTGTCTGATGATAGGCCAACCGATCCGGCGCGGCTCCCCATCTTTTCAAAAAAGGAGCACTTTATGGGAAATGCGTTTGGAATGATCCCCGGCTTGGAAACGGACGAATGGAGCAATGACGCCTGCCGCGGTTATGTCATTATGGCAATGGAGGACTGCGGATTTTCAAAGAAGGATATACGGCGTGTTGTGGGGCAGCTTTATGAAGTATTTGACCTCAACAGCGTGGAGGACGCCAAAGAAAAGTACCATTCCGGTCCTTACTGACCTCGGGCCACATCGACCCGAAGTGGAGAAAGCTCAAAGGGCGGCACCTGCTGGGTGCCGTCTTTTGACATTTCCCCACGGGACAAGTGGGAAAGGCTGGCATATACACGCACTTTCGCAAAGGAGGTTTTCAATGACGCAAGCTGTCACTTATGAACGAGAAACAAAGTCTGTCGCATTTCAAGGGAAGATCATTGTGCTGGAAAGCCTCACGCCGGTACTTCCCCCGAAGGAGAAAGAACAGCGCAAAAAAGAAATTGAGCGCTGTCTTTTTGAGGTGTTCAGCAAATATGGGGACAGATTTCCCTAATCATTCGCAACATTGTTGTCCGGGGCTGCTGATGGTATAATATAGTTGTAAGGTTGGTAGCTCCATTCCAACAAGGAAAGGAGCCCAATATGGAATTTATCAGAGAAGATTGTATTTACGCAAGACAGTCAGTAGACCGCAAGGACAGTATCAGCATTGAAAGTCAGATCGACTTTTGCAAGTATGAATTGAAAGGCGGGAGCTGCCGGGTATTTAAGGACAAAGGCTATTCCGGTAAGAATACGGACAGACCGGAGTTTCAAAAGCTGCTGGGCGAGATCCGCAAAGGAAAGGTCCGGCGGGTCATCGTGTACAAGCTGGACCGTATAAGCCGCTCTATTCTGGACTTTGCAACGATGATGGAGCTGTTTCAAGAGTACGATGTGGAGTTTGTATCCTCCACGGAAAAGTTTGATACTTCGACCCCGATGGGCCGGGCCATGCTGAATATCTGCATTGTATTCGCCCAGCTTGAACGTGAGACAATTCAGAAGCGTGTCACAGACGCCTACTATTCCCGGTGCCTGAAAGGCTTCCACATGAGCGGGCAGGCTCCATACGGTTATCAGTTAGAGCCTACTGTGGTAGAGGGTATCCGCACAAAGAAAATGGTTGCTGACCCCATAGCCGCCGACCATGTACGGCTGATGTTTGAAATGTACGCCGAACCGGAAACCTCCTTCGGAGATATTACCCGATACTTCGAGGAACATGATATAAAAATTTATGGCAAATCCATGTTCCGTACATTTCTTTCCCAGCTTTTAAGAAACCCCGTTTACGCACAGGCTGATTTGGATCTGTACGAATTTTTCAAGAGTCAGGGTGCAGCGATTGTCAATGACGCTTCTGACTTTGCCGGAACAAACGGCTGCTATCTCTATCAGGGACGGGATGTGAAGGAGGACAAGGACAGGTGCTTAAAAGACCAGATACTTGTTATCGCTCCTCATGAAGCACTCATTTCCTCTGACACATGGCTGAAATGTCGAAAAAAACTTATGGCAAATACCACCTTCCAGCAGGGACGAAAACCGAAGAACACTTGGCTGGCCGGAAAAATCAAGTGCGGTCATTGTGGGTATGCTCTGAAAGCCACCCATGTACCAAACAGCACCGGGTATTTCCGCTGTACCAAACGGACGGAAAATAAAGGCTGTCCGGGCTGCGGGAAAATCCGCAAAGAAGAATTTGAGCAATTCATTTTCTCGGCCATGCAGGAAAAGTTCAAAGATTTTCAGATACTCCACGGCAGGGAGGAAAAAGTCAATCCGAAACTGACAGCCTATCAAGTGGAACTGGCACAGGTGGAGGCAGAAATTGAAAAGCTGCTGGATACGCTGACCGGAGCCAATGCGACCTTGCTTGCCTACGCTAACAAAAAAATTGAAGAACTGGACACCCGACGCCAGACTATTTCAAAGGCAATCGCCGAATTGAGTGTTGAAACCATATCGCCCCAGCAGATAAAGAAGTTGTCCTATTATCTCGACAACTGGGACAGCATAGATTTTGACGACAAAAGAAAAGCCGCCGATGGTTTGATCTCTACGATCAAGGCCACCAGCGACCGTGTTCAGATAGAGTGGAAAATCTGACATTTCCGCTCTATCGCCCCTCATTTCTATTTTATCTTGTTTGTACCCCTTGTACACCGATGTTTTCATCTTTTTTTCTATATTTTTTTTCGGATAAACTCAAAGGTGCTGGGCAATTGTAACATAACCACAAAACAGTCCATTCCACTGCCAGAGTTTCTTCTACAGTAAGTTCAAAAAGTTCTTTTGTAATCATATTGGCATCTACGAGCTTATTCCGGTTAATATTAGATGAACCAATAAGTATGTGATAATTGCGATTAAAATTCTGATATATCCATTCAGGATTTCTATACTTAAACTGCTCATAACTCATACCCATTACAAATTTGTGTATATCAGGCAATCCAGCATTTTTTAGATACTCACTTCCAGAATGTTTGTTTTCGTATTCCCTATATAAGTTAACTCCTATTCCAACCATTTCCTCTGTCATTACATTTTTTCTATAATCATTTGCGTTTATAATGGAAAGATATGCCATATTAGGAATATCCCATGCAAGCAACATCACATTTCCAGTTCTATAATAAAATCCATATTGAAAATACTCCAAAGGAAAAGTCATAGAACATCCGAAAGTGGTTTCATCCCCATATATATGCTCTCTATATATTTCAACAGATTTTTGAGAAAAAAAATATATAAAATCTCTAGTTGAATACGTTTTTATAAATGCTTCAAAATCTTTCAAAGTTTCCTCCTTTGATTTGTGGCCTATTAAATTCTTTAATGCCATAAAAGTTTACCAAATGACCACTTAACATATTTTTCCTCCCGTTTACACTACAATACATCTCAGATTATTTATAATATATACGACTAAACTCGACAAAAATCACAATACTCCTACAGTAAATATATTAAATTTCTCCATTTTATTAATATTTCCTACTATATGTTCCACTGGAATAATTTAAAATTGAAGATTTAACAGACATATCATAAGAAATATTCTCCACAACAAAAACAATTCTTCTTTTTTCACATTCACATTTAATCCATCTTTCTATTTCTAAATTTTTAAGAAGCTCATCTACCAATTCCTTCTCAATGATTACAAGTTTACACTCATCAATCTGATGTATAGCCATATAATTATAAATCCACAATTCTACAACATCATAATATTTTTCTTCTAATTCATGTATTATATCCAGTTCATCATCAATCCAAGTCTTTAATTCAAATTTACCATTAGAAATTGCATTCAATGCACCTTTTGCTTCTACATAATTATACTCTCCACAATTATAGTATTCATACTGTAAAAATACTTCATATATTATTCTTACATCTTCTACAGACCTAGTTTCAATAGCACTATTTAATTTACTTACAGTTTCAAAAAAGTGCACTAATTCCATATATAAAGCAGCACCTTGATATCCTATATGTTTTGCCAAACTGTTATAATACATCTCCCATTGTGGAATCATTGGTAACGTAATTCCGTTCTTAGCATAATACTCTATATTCATAAACTTTTTTGAACTTTCTTCCATTCCTTCTTCTAAAAATGCAGCTTCTCTTATCCCTTCTCCACATGAAATCTTTTCTTCTCTTTTATATAAGAAAAAGCCTAATGATAACGCACCAACAAAACTTAAATAAGCTCCATAAAAAGATAAAAGATCAGCTTCTTTAAGGGTAGAAAGACATTGATTATCTTATCCACGTAAATGAAAATCATTAAAGTAGGTTGCTGTACGTTTCTTCAAAAATATCATTATATAAAAAAATATTTTCTGGATACCCAATAAATTGATAAAAGAATGATTCTGGGAAAAAATCTCGTGTATTAAGTATATTTCCAAACCTTCCTTCCATACCTTCTTCCGCTAACATTTCTTTAATGATTTTTATAGTATCTGAGTAAATATGTGTTGGCCGTAACTTTCCAACACACCTTTCTAATTGAAATTCAATTATTCTCGGCTTTCCTTTACTATTTGTATCATGCATCCACTTATTAAAACTTTTTGATTCAGACATTAATTCATGTATAGCATTTGTCGCAACTACTCCACACCATGCGTCACTTAATGTCTTATATTGTCTACTTTTTCGTTGAGCCTCAACAATATATGTAAACAATCTTGTCATTAAAATCAAATTTCTATGTGCATTTACTGGAATAAATGTTCCTAAAACCGAAATAGCCCCATTACGAATAAACATATCTGCTATGTTAACAGCCCCCATTCCTCTTGGACTAGAATGACACGCACTTAAAATCACTATCGGAGGTACATTGATATCCTCAGAAGCCATCCAAAATTCTTCGCCAACCATTATTCCAGCCATATTTTGTTTGATATTATAATATCCATGAGCTGAAATGTATAATATATCTGCGTCCTGATTGTTCTTAATAAATTCAAGTATACTTTCAACACTATAAGTTTGTTGATAGGTAACTGAGAAACCTTCATATTTTTTTTCCATGTCAATCAATGTACTACGCACAAAATCACTCATTAGATATACATATTTATTCTCATCATTATTGATAATGCATTCCGCTATAGCAACTTTACATTTTTTTCCTAAATAAACTTGGTTTTTTTTAAGTAATTCCAATTGCAATTGTCTAGTTAATGGGGTCAACGGTCTATAAGAAATACTTTTATAACATTGCAATGGAACTTCATCATTTTCTAAAATTGCTAATCCTATTGGAAAATCAGAAAATATAGTAATATCTTTTGCTCTTTTTAGAACTTCTATTTGAAAACTATTAAAACAACTACCAAGTAGCTTTCCTAAATCGCTAAATGTCTTCCAAACATATTTATTATTTGTTCCATTCTTACATCTTTGTTCAAGTTCTCCATATTTTTTATATAATTCTTCTTCTGCGCATGATAATTCCATTAAAATTCCACCACGTGCAATTGCTCTATGTACTCCCATTATCCTAATAGCTTGTTTTTCATTTTCAGATAATATACAGGCAGATAAGCCATACTTTTTTTGTGATTTAGGAATACCGGGGAAAGTTATCACAACACTAATATCAAATTTATACATTTGTTTAACAATCTCATCGTCATATACTTTATCATCCCAACAAGTTATACCTTTTTTTTTCATTGAAATCAAGGCGTTAAGATGCGATATGTTTTTCCATTGTATGTCAATACACTTTTTTTCTATCTCACTACAATTGAATATCTCAAACAGTAAATCATTTGCTTTTCCAAATTGTCGGCTAATATAAAGAGCCGGTAATGCTTTTAGTTTTTCTCCTTCTAACCTAAAGTGAATGTTAATATCCTTAACTTCCTCAAATTCAAAATCATTTGTTCTTTTTGACAGCCAAATTTTTTCCCACTGCTTTTTGATCAATTCTTGGCTTAACTCATGAGTATAGTATGTTCCTAGCAATGGTTTTCTTTTCTCACAGTTGTTTTTTATATCTTTACTGCAATCTTCAGTTAAAATGAACATAGTGGGAGCAATATTATCTATCTTCAAATTAACAAGTACATAATCTGGAACAAGAACAATTTGATGCGGTGTATCATATGATGATGCCATAAATTCTTCATCTAAATCATATACATCAAATTCATTTCTAGGCAAATGCATTATATACTCTATTGCACCTAATGTTCCATTCAAATCATCATCTAACAGATGCATCGTCCCATTAGTATTCTTTTTTACCGATTCTAAATTTCTAAACAAAACTATAGGTCCACTAAAACCATTTTCATTACTTTTGAACACTATAAAATATGTAAAATAATATTCCATTTATATTCCCTCATTTCTACACTACAAAGTATACGGTAAATAGCTAGTACCGTGTACCTCTAAAAAGATTCATAACATACAAGAAAAAGGACTTTAGGGGACAGTCCATCAAGAACCGCCCCCTAATAATCAATGCGCCAGATAATTAAAACTTTCGATGCCCAATCAAAGTTTCAATAACTTTGATTATCTAAATTTCAGAAAATTTACATTTTATTTTTCTTTCTATTATGTTTCAATGTATCATTCATCAAACGTTCTTTTAACTCTTTTGGCACAGTTTTTCCAGTTCCAAGTAATACAACCGCTTTTCTTCTATCTTGTCTCTCCGT